>DASRIK010000682.1:0-3497 GCA_035650035.1 Burkholderiales bacterium
ATCGTCGAAGCGAGCGCCCCCGGCGTGAACCCGGATGTCGACGTGGTCGTCGATGCGGTGGCCGCGCGGAGCGACGGCCGCTTTACGCCGCACCATGTCACCGTGTCAGGTATGGAAAGACTGTTGTGCGGATTCCCCGCCGCGACCGTGCTGGGGCCGTATGTGTTTACGGCCCCTGTGTCGGCTGCTGAGCCTGAAACCGGGCGCATCGTCGCACTGCGCGAGACACTGACCGCAGACGAGCGCGCTTTGCTCGACACGGAATACTTCAACCCGCGTGAGGAAGCGTTGGCCGTCGAACACGTGCTGATGTGGCGAAATATCCGCCGCATCCTCAACGCGACCGGCGTGCCTTTCAACAACATCGTGCACCAGAACAACTGGCTAACGGTATCGATGCAGCACTATGTACCGGTCACCCGGGTCCGCAGTCGGCTTTTCGAGGGCCCGCAGGCGCGGACTGCCGCGACCAGCCTGCCGATTTCCGGGCTGAGGACGCCCGGCGCGGCATTCGAGTGCTCGGTCACAGGCATCAGCTCGCATCACGACGCGGCCGGGTTCCGCAAGGAAATCCGGCTGGACGCTCACGGCGTCGGTCCCTACTACGTCGGGGCAGTCAAAGCTGGGGCCTGCGTCTTCGCGGCGGGCGAAGTGCCGGTGCGCGCCACGCCCGGAAAACGCCCGCAGATGATCGCTCGCGCGGCCGATCTGCACGACGGTCTGCGGCTCCTCAACTTCGGTCGCGTGCATTGCGAATATCCACTGATGGCGCAGACGCACTGCGTCTATGAGCTGATACGTGAAGCGCTCGCCGCATACGGCTGCGGGCTGCAAGACGTGCTGCACCAGACCATCTACCTCGTGGAGCCGGGGCATTTTCCGGCGGCCGAGCGCATCGCTACGCTTCACTATGGTGTGCGGTTACCGCCGACGACGCTCGTGCCCATACGCGGCGCTTCGCCGTTTCGCGAAACCCTGCTCGAGATCGAAGTGACGGCGCATGCGAAGTCCTGACTTGCCTGTGCCGTCGTGGCTGCTGCAGTCCTAACGGAGGCAAGCAATGCAAAAACGCAGAATCGTATTGCCGGACGTGGAACAGTTCTACGCGGGCTCGCTGCACAAGGATATCCCGGAGTACAAGCCGATCAGGATCGCGCACGCGGTCGTGACGAACGGCGGCAATACGCTGCGCATGTCCGGTTATCCGGCGATCGGTCCCGACGGCATCATCGGCAAGGGCGACATGCGCGTGCAGACGTTGCAGGCGCTCGAGTACGTGAAGCGCACAGTCGAAGCCGGCGGAGCCACGTGGAACGATATCGTCCACATGACCTTCTTCTTCACTGACCGCGACAAGTGGCATCGCGACGCGATTCCTGCGCGCGTGGAGTTTTTCGACAAGCACTCCGCAACGGGCGAGCTTCCCTGCATCACGTCGATCGGGGTCGCGACGCTTATGCATCCCGATATGCTCATCGAAATCGAAGCGACTGCGGTGTGGGAATGACGCGGTCGGCATCGGAGGAAACGTATGAGCACCATGGCACGTAATCTGGGTTGCACCGTTCTCGCTGCAGCCCTGATCCTCGCGGCGAGCCCCACTACGTTCGCGCAAAGGAAGGCTGCCGCCGATCCCGCAAAGGATTATCCGAACAAGCCGGTGCGCTGGATTATCGACTTCGGCTCGGGAGGATTGTCGGACACGCTCGCGCGCTTCGTGGGACAGAAGCTCACCGAAGCGTGGCGCCAGCCGTTGATCAACCAGGCGCGGCCCGGCGCGAACGGCACGATCGCCTACGACGTCGGCGCCAAAGCGACGCCCGACGGCTATACGCTCGTATTTGTCTCGACGCCGTTTTCGATCAATCCGAGCGTGTACAACAACCTGCCCTACGACACGCGCAAAGACTTTGCGGCGATCTCGCTGATCGCGTTGTATCCGAACATCCTCGTGGTCAGCCCCACGCTGCCGGCAAAAAGCGTGTCGGAGCTGATTTCGTACGCCAAAGCGAAGCCGGGTGGGCCCACGTGGGCCACGGTCGGCGTCGGGAGCTCGCCTTTCCTGGCAACGGAGCTTTTCCGCAAGCAGGCGGGGTTCAACGGCGTACATGTGCCGTACAACTCGAGCCCGCAGGCGCTGACCGATCTGGCTGGCGGGCGCATCGAGTTCATGTTCGTGAACATGCCCACGGCCGTTACTTTTCTGCGCTCGAACCGCATACGCGCTATCGGGATCGGCTCGCCTGCGCGCAGCACACTGTTGCCCGAGCTGCCCACCGTGGCGGAATCCGGCCTGCCGGGGTTTCAGTCAGTAGGCTACGCCGGCGCGGCGACGCAGGCGCAAGTGCCGCGCGCAATCATCGAGAAGATCAACGCGCAGATGGTGAAAGCTCTACAGATGTCCGACGTGCAGGAGCAGATCCGCAACCTCGGCGGCGAGCCGCGCTGGAGCACGGCCGTGGAATTCGGGAAGTTCCTGGAAGACGAGCTCGCGCGCTGGGCCCCCGTCGCGCGCGAAGCCGGCGTGAAGCTCGATCGCTAGTATCTGGGAGGAAGAAAACGTGAAAGCCAGCGTCGTGCCGATCGAAGCCATTCGTATACCCCGCAGCGACATTCACTACGCACCTGCAATGAAAGCAGGCAACTGGATTTTTCTAACCGGCATCGAAGCTGTCGATTACAGCGCTGGATTCCACGCCGACGTGCTCGGAGTCGCTGACCTGCCGCATCACGGCCTGCCGAGGCACCGCCGCGAAGGCGACTTCATTTGCTCGCGGTTGAGCCAGTTGCTCGAGGAGGCCGGCACGAGCTTCGCGAACACCGTGCGACTCGACCAGTATTACCCGACATGGGAAGCCGTCGATCCGTATCATCTGTCGCGACGCGCCGCCTTCGGGGATTACATTCCGCCGAGCACGTCGGTGATCATGGAAGAACTGCTCATGGGGCGTACGAGCATCACGGCTTCCGTGCTGGCCGTAATGCCTGGAGCAGACCGGGAGCCGAAGCGCGTCGCGACACCGAAGGTGACTGCCCCCGTATGGTCCGGTTTCGTGCCCGCAGTCACCTCCGGCCATTTCGTGTTCGTCGCTGGCCAGATGGCACGCGGCGCCGACGGCAGCCCGGATCCGCGAGCGCACGTTCCGCCTCACAGCCTTTGGGGTGGCTATGAGATCAGGCGCCAGACGGAGTACGTGATACGCGAGAAATTCGTTCCGGCTCTCGCGGCTGCGGGCTCCTCGCTGCGAAACACCGTGAAAGCGCAGGTGTATTTGCGACACCCCGAGGACACGCCGCATTTCCTCGACGTATGGAACAGCCACTTCGGCCCACGCCAATGTGCGCTGACGATAGTGCCCACGAAGAACTTCGGCCTCGTCCCCGGCAATATCGAGATCAACCTGATCGCACTGACGGATGCTGCCAGCTCCGGGAAGCAGATCATCGATGGCTGCATTCCGGCGGAAATGACCTACGGCGCGGCTGCGGTACGAGCC
>DASRIK010000683.1:0-7152 GCA_035650035.1 Burkholderiales bacterium
CCCGGCCGCAGGGACCGGGTTAAAAAACTTCATATGGAAGGAGCTAAAGTGCAGGAGGGATCGTAACATCCCACCCATGCTTCAGTTTGACGAGAAGCGGCCCAAATTCCGCCTATTTCCGCTGTCTAATCCGACTCTTGCGGGAGAAACGAGCCTGGCCATGAGGTTACATACGCACTGCGCCGCGGTCGCCCTCCTCACGTTTTCCGCTGCCTTCGGGGCGCTTGCACAAAACTACCCGGTGAAGCCGGTCCGTATCGTGGTTCCAACGGCGGCGGGAGGCGGTTCCGACATTCAGGCGCGGCTCGTTGCAAAGGCTTTCCACGAGACCTTCGGCCAGCCATTCATCGTGGAGAACCGGCCGGGTGCGTCCGGGACGATCGGTGCCGAGCTCGTCGCGAAAGCGCCGCCTGACGGCTACACGATCTTCGTCGCAACCGCGCTCCTCTCGACGAACGGAGCGCTCTACAAGAAGCTCGCATTCGATCCGCTGAAGGACCTCGCGCCGGTCGGGTTGATCTCCTTCGCGCCGCAGTTTCTCATTGCGCATCCGAGCGTGCCCGCTCGTTCGGTGAAAGAGCTCGTTGCGCTCGCGCGCAAGCACCCGGGGAAAATCAACGCCGGTTCGAGTGGCACGGGCTCGGCAAACCATCTCGCGCTCGAGATGTTCAAGCAGAGCGCCGGCATCGACGTCACGCACATTCCCTACAAGAGCGGCGCGCCGGCGGTGGCCGCACTCATGGGGGGTGAAGTCGATTTGACTTTCACCGGTGCGGTCACTGCGCTGCCGCCTATTCGGGCCGGTCGCGTCAAGGCCCTTGCGGTGACTTCGCGGAAGCCCTCATCACTCATGCCGGAAGTGCCGACGATGGACTCGCTGTATCCGGGTTTCGAGTCGGCGAACTGGTACGCGCTTTTCGTGCCGGCGGGAACGCCTGCGGCGATCGTGAACCGCCTCAACGCAGAAATGGTGAAGACGATCAAATCGCGCGAGGTTCTCGATTTCATGGCGCGCGAAGGCGCGGAGCCGGTCGGCAGCTCGCCCCAGGAGCTGGGTGCACACTTCCGACGCGAAGTGGAGCGCTATGGCGAGGTGATCAGACGCGGCAAGATACAACTCGAGTAGCCACGGATTCCGGCGGAGAAGCGGCCCACCTCTACCGATACTTCGCGGCCGTGATGAACTGCGAAAACGTTTCGCACCACACGACGACCGTGTTGTAGCGCGCGATTTCGGCACTCGCCGGCACGGCAACGATGAAGTTCTCGAAAGTCTTTATGTCGCCGATCCGCAACGCACGCGCTTTGAGCTTGAGAAACTCGTCCTTCGTTTCCACGAACTCGGGTGCGAGGTAAAGCTTGTAGTCGGGGCCTGGTGCGACGCGGCCTTCGAGCGCGATGGCTTTGTGGCCCACCGACACGGTACCTTCGCCCCAATGAAGCGGATCGCTGCCCTTTAGATCGCGGCGAAACTCGGCGCGATATTCGGCAGCGCCGCCGATCGTCTTCACTTCCGCGGCGCTGGGCGCCGGCGGCGCAATCAGGATGGGAAGCACGTATATGCCGGCGACGAATCCGATCGCCAGGACGACGAGGTGCGAGAAGACGAGTAGCAGTACCTTTTTCATGGCGCTCCCTTGCTCAACCCGTCATTCGTCGGGCAATGATCGCCCGGCTTACAGTCTTTTGTCGGCGCCAATCAGCGCCAGCGCACTCGAGGCAATCAGCCCCTCGCCCGCGGCATGCGCCGCGGCAAACGCGCTGTCCGGTGCAAGCACGAACTGCGTGCTCGTTTTTTTGACCTCGTCGGCGAGCTTCGCAATACCAGCGAGCCGTCCCGGCCGTTGATCGACGGACCGGATGTAGATCGCCCGGATGCGCTGGGGGTGTTGCCTCACCACTTCAGCATAGATCTCGGGGTCGCGTTCGCCGCTGTCACCGATCAGGATGAAAGGCAGATGCTCGTACGCTTGCAGTATGCGCCCGATCTGGAGCAGCTTGTGTCCGCCGTGCGCCGTCTTCGGCGCA
Source organism: Burkholderiales bacterium (assembly GCA_035650035.1). GTDB lineage: Bacteria > Pseudomonadota > Gammaproteobacteria > Burkholderiales > SG8-41 > JAQGMV01. The sequence continues at coordinate 2,029 of DASRIK010000683.1, forward strand.
AAGAGGAGCTGCGGTCCGAAGTCGCGGAGGAACAGGGGCCCTAGCGGGATGCGGTTCAACTTGAAGAACTCCACGAGCAGACCATAGAAGTTCCACGGCCCATTGGACACATAAAAAATGGGATTGCCTTCGACACCCGACAGGCCCTGATGCAGCGCCTGGTAGAACCCGGCGATGCCTTCGAAGGGCGTGCGCACGTGCGCGTTCGAGAAGAGCACGGTCGTCAGCATTTTGAGCGTGCTCGTCACGTTCGTCGTGACGACGGTGTCGTCGACGTCGCTGATGACGCCGAAGCGCGCGCCCGGTGGCGGCACGAGCACTTCGCCGGTAGCGGTGGCAACGACCGGATGGGCATCACCCGGAGGGTGGAGCTCGAGCTCGACGCTGTGCCAGACGCCCGTCAGCGTGACGCCGGCGAGCTCGATCTCGATCCGGAAATATCCTTCCCCATCGCTGACACCCGTCGCCTCGATGTCATTGAACCGCGCCCTGATGCGCGCGCCGGCGACTTCCCCCGTTGCAAATCGCCGGAACGTGTTGCGGAGGTTGCGCCACTTCGAATCGAGCTTGCTCGATTCGATGACGCCTTTGTCCTTCAGTACGCGTCCCGGGAGGACGAGCCGCGTTGCCGTGCCGTAGCCGAGATACGGCTCAATGAGCCAGCGCCGGTTTTTGCGTTCCGCAGGCAACGCTTCGTGGCCGCTCGATCGGTCCGGCTGCGCTGACTGTTGACGCGAATCAGCTGCCGCGCGCGAGCTTCAGGAAGTTGGGCTCCGGGTGTGGCAGAGGCGGAAGGACCCAAGTACCTGTGCCGACCGGACGTATCTCGCGATCGACGACGACTTCCACGAGACGCGGCTTTCCGGCTTTGATGGCGGTCTCGATCGCACCTTCCAGGTCCCCAGGCCGCTCGACGCGCACGCCCTCGGCGCCCATCGAGCGGGCCAGCATCGCGAAATCCGTGTTCTGCAGCGTGCCGGTGCGGTCGTTTGCAAAGCTCGTCGCGAGCTCACCGGTCTTGAACGACCCCAGCTGCAGGTCGCGAATCGAGCAGTAGCCGTAGTTGTTCCAGACGACCCAGACGGCGGGAATGTCGTATTCGGCGGCCGTCGCGAGGATGTGGGGCGTCATCATGAACGAGCCGTCGCCCACGAGCGCGACCGCGGGGGATTCCGGTTGGGCGAGCTTCGCGCCGAGGATGCCGGAGCTCGCGTAACCCATCGCGGCGAAACCCCACGACTGGAGCAGGTGACGAGGCTTTCGCGATTTCCAGAGCTGAACGACCCAGTTGTGATGGACGCCGACGTCCGTCGCGAAAATCGCGTTTTCGGGCACGACGCGCGAAAGCGCACTCATGAGCCGCTCCGGACGCACCGGTGTGGCTTCGCTCCGTGCGAAGTTGCCCTGGTATTCGTCCCACAGGCTCGTGTGTTCGCTGAGGCGCGCGGTCCAATCAGCGTATGTCCTGGCTTTGCCGCCGAGCTTCTCCCGCGCCATCGCGGTGAGTGCTGCGAGTGCCGCTTTCGCATCCGCGATGATGCCGATGGCCGTCGGGTAATTGCGGCCGACTTCGACCGGATCGATGTCGATGTGGATGAGCGCCGAAGGCGGAATCTTGAGCGTATAGCCTTCGATCCATGCGCTCGTCGTGCGGTCGTCGAAGCTGCAGCCGAGCGCGAGTATCACGTCGGCGTTCTTCGTCGCTTCGTTCGCGGCGTACGTGCCATTGCGGCCGATCGGCCCCAGCGCGAGCTCGTACGTTTCGTCGATCGCGCCTTTGCCGTTGGGGCTGGTAACGACCGGAATGCGCAGGACACGGGTAAGCTCGACGAGCTCGGTCGTGGCTTCACTCAGCAATACGCCCTGGCCCGCGAGTATGACCGGCCGTTCGGCACCGAGCAGCCGCTCCAGTGCTTTCGCCAGGCCTTCGCGATCGCCGGGCGAACGTTGGTGGACGAGTGGATCGGGCTCCGGAATCGCCACGCTCGTCTCTTCCTGGAACACATCGAGCGGCACGTCGATGTTGACCGGCCCTGGCCGCCCGGTACGTAACAGGCCGAACGCTTGTTTCATGACGAGCGGCACCATGTCCGCGCGGGTCGGCTGGAAGCTGCGCTTCACGTAAGGCCGGATGACGGACGGGAAGTCCCCCTGGAAGAACCGCCCGGTCTCCTGGAAAGGCATCCGGTTGAACTGCGTCGTCGGCACGTTGCCGGTGATCGCGAGGTATGCGGACGAATCCATCATCGCGTTTGCGAGCGCGATTACGAGATTGCAGGAGCCGGGGCCACACGACGTAAACGTCGCGACCGGTTCATGTTTCACTTTGTAATAGGCGTCGGCCATGTAACCCGCCGACTGTTCATGATGCGTGGAAATCGTCTTGATTCGGCCGGAAGCGGTGGCTGCGGCATCGAGGAAGCCGACATTGCCGTGTCCGCAAAGCCCGAACAGATAGGGCACCTTCTCTTTGATCAGGTACTCCACAATAATTTCCGCGCCTTTGTGCGAGCGCGTCGCGGTCTCAGCCTTGGTGGCGGTGGCACTTCGAGTGGTCATTGCGATTTCCTGTTAGCCATCACTTCCTCAATCGATCTTGATGCCGACGTCTTTCACCACCTTCGACCATACGGCGAGCTCGCGCTTCAGGAACGCGTCGAACTCTTCGGGCGTGCTCGTGACGAGATCGGAGCCGAGCGACGCCACGCGCTCCCTCACGTCCGGCATGGCGACGATTTTCGTGAAAGCCTGATTGAGTTTGAGGATCACTTCGCGGGGCGTGCCGGTCGGCACCATTACACCCTGCCATTCGATCGCTTCGTATCCGGGAACACCCGCTTCCGCAACGGTGGGCAGATCGGGGAGTGCCGCATTGCGCTTCGCGCTGCTCACGCCGAGCGGCCTCAATCGGCCGGCCTTGAAGTGCTGAATGGCGGAAGGAATCGTTGCGAAAAGCGTGGAGATCTCGCCGCCGACGATCGCAACCACTGCAGGCCCGCCGCCTTTGTACGGCACGTGCTGAAGCTTGACGCCTGCCATGTGAGCGAAGCGGGCGGTCGCAAGGTGGTTCGCGCTGCCATTACCGGCTGACCCGTACGTGAGGCTCCCCGGCTGCGCTCTGGCGAGGGCGAGGTATTCCTTGACGGTGCGTACCGGTATCGAAGGATGCACCGACAGGACCATTGGGACGATCGAGACGAGCGCCACCGGCGCGAGGTCTTTCTCCGCATCGAAAGGCATTTTCTTGTAGATGCTCGGATTCGCGCCGTATGCGATGTTCGAGACGCCGATCGTATAGCCGTCGGGCGGCGACTTCGCCACGATGTCGAGCCCGATCGTCGACGCTGCACCGGGACGATTGTCGATCACGGCCTGCTGTCCCAGCACTTCAGAAAGTCGCGGCGCGAATATCCTGAAGAGCACATCGGTCGAGCCGCCGGGGGCGTAAGGCACGATGATGCGAACCGGTTTCGCCGGATACGCAGTCTGCGCGCCGGTCTGTGCGACAGAGAGCAGAAGAAGCGTTGACGAAACTCCGAGAGCGAGCGTGCGCACGAGCGGCCTCATGTGTCCTCCTTGACATCGAGGACGCCCATTGCGCGCCCCGATTCTTCTCTCGCGCTAGAATAACCGAAAACATCTGGCGCGAAACGCGCCCCTCCCGCAGCTCTCCCGAAGGAGCATCGCATGGCGCAACGCAAGCGCCCCGAAGAACTGCGCAGTCATCGCTGGTTCGGCACGAAAGACCTGCGATCGTTCGGTCATCGCTCCCGCGCGTTGCAGATGGGCTACACGCGCGAGGATTTCAGCGGCAAGCCGGTCATCGCGATCGTGAGCACGTGGAGCGACCTGAATCCCTGCCACGCGCATTTCAAACAGCGCGTCGAAGAGGTTAAGCGCGGCGTATGGCAGGCCGGTGGCTTTCCGGTCGAGCTGCCGGCGCATTCGGTCTCGGAGACGTATCTCAAGCCAAGCTCGATGATGTACCGCAATTTCCTTGCGATGGAGACCGAGGAATTCCTGCGTGCGCATCCCGTCGATGGCGCGGTGCTCATGGGCGGCTGCGACAAGACGACACCGGGCCTTCTCATGGGCGCGATCAGCATGGGGCTGCCGATGATTTTCATGCCGGCGGGACCGATGCTTCGCGGAAACTGGCACGGTCAGCCGCTCGGTTCCGGCAGCGATGCGTGGAAATACTGGGCCGAGCTTCGCGCGGGGACGATTGGCGAGCGCGAATGGCAGGAGGTCGAAGAAGGTATCGCGCGCTCGTTCGGTCACTGCATGACCATGGGCACGGCGTCGACCATGACGTCGGTCGCGGAAACGCTCGGGTTCACGCTGCCGGGCGCCGCATCGATACCTGCCGCCGACGCGAACCATCCCAGGATGGCGGAGCGGAGCGGCCGGCGCATCGTCGAGATGGTGTGGGAGGATCTCAGGCCCTCAAAGATTCTCACGCGCGAATCCGTCGATAACGCGATCACGGTGATCCACGCGCTGTCGGGCTCGACGAACGCCATCATCCATCTCACCGCGATAGCCGGACGCGCTGGCCTCGTGCTCACGCTCGAACGCTTCGACGAAATCGCACGAACGACTCCGGTGCTCGCGAACGTACGACCCGCGGGCGACAAGTACCTCATGGAGGATTTCTACTACGCGGGCGGTTTGCCGGCGCTCATGAAAGAGCTCGGCGAGCGGCTGCGACTCGATTGCCCCACGGTCAATGGCAAAACCCTCGGAGAAAACATTGCTGCGGCCACGATCTACAACGACGATGTGATACGCACGCGCGACAAACCGTTATCCGAGACGGGGGGCCTCGCCGTGCTGCGCGGCAATCTTGCGCCGAGCGGAGCGATCATCAAACCGACCGCTGCCGAGCCGCATCTGCTCAAACATACCGGACCGGCAGTCGTCTTCAGCGACTACAACGACATGGCGAGGCGCATCGACGACGAGTCGCTCGCGGTGGATGAAAACTCGGTCCTCGTGCTCAAGAATGGCGGCCCGCTCGGCGGCCCGGGGATGCCGGAATGGGGACAGCTGCCGATTCCGAAGAAGCTGCTGAGAGAAGGCATTCGGGACATGGTGCGGATTTCCGACGCGCGCATGAGCGGC
>DASRIK010000684.1:0-7172 GCA_035650035.1 Burkholderiales bacterium
GCGAGCCCCGATGAAGCGCGGCTCGCGGCGGCGCGCATCGCCGCAGCACTGGGCGCGAAACCCGTGGTCGTACGTTAGGGCGTCAGAGCGAGCAGAAGCGCGTTACGCGCTATAGCACGTAGCGCGCGAGATCTTCCGACTGCGCGAGATCTTTCAAGCGCTCGTCCACATATGCCGCGTCGACGACAACCGCTTCACCGGTATGCTTCGCGGCGTTGAACGAGACATCCTCCAGCAGCCGCTCCATCACTGTATACAGCCTGCGCGCACCGATGTTCTCGGTCTTCTCGTTCACCTGCCAGGCAATCTCCGCGATGCGCCGGATCGCTTCGGGCCTGAAGTCGAGCTTCACGTTTTCCGTCGCAAGAAGTGCCTCGTACTGGCGCACGAGGCACGCGTCGGTGTTCGTGAGTATCTGCTCGAAATCGGAGACCGAGAGACTCGCAAGCTCCACGCGTATCGGAAAGCGCCCCTGCAGCTCGGGGATGAGGTCCGACGGCTTGGACAGGTGGAAAGCGCCGCTCGCGATGAAGAGGATGTGGTCGGTCTTGATCATCCCGTACTTCGTCGACACGGTGGTGCCTTCGACCAGCGGCAGGAGATCGCGCTGCACGCCCTGGCGTGACACGTCGGCGCCGTGCATTTCCGAACGGGTCGTGATCTTGTCCATCTCGTCGAGAAACACGATCCCGTTCTGCTCGACGTTACGCAACGCCTGCGCTTTCAAGTCCTCGTCGTTCACGAGCTTCGCTGCTTCTTCTTCCGTGATGAGCTTCATCGCGTCTCGGATCTTGAGCTTGCGCACGCGCTTGCGGCCCTGCCCCAGGTTCTGGAACATGCTCTGGATCTGCGAGGTGAGGTCTTCCATCCCGGGCGGCGCGAAGATCTCCATCTGCGCCTGCGCCGCCGAAGTCTCGATCTCGATCTCTTTGTCGTCGAGCTCGCCTTCGCGGAGTTTCTTGCGGAATTTCTGACGCGTCGCCGTGTCGCTGTCGAGCGCAGCGCCGGAGTAATCGCGAGCGGGCGGCAGCAGCACGTCGAGTATGCGGTCCTCGGCCAGGTCTTCGGCACGATGGCGCACCTTGCCCGTGGCCTGTTCGCGCGCTTCCTTGATCGCCGTCTCTACGAGATCACGGACTATGGTGTCCACGTCGCGACCGACGTAGCCGACTTCGGTGAACTTGGTTGCCTCGACTTTTACAAAAGGCGCATCGGCGAGACGCGCCAGGCGGCGCGCGATCTCGGTCTTCCCGACACCGGTCGGACCGATCATGAGGATGTTCTTGGGCGTGATTTCCTGGCGCAGCGGCTCTCCGACCTGCTGCCGGCGCCAGCGATTGCGCAGCGCGATCGCGACCGCGCGCTTGGCGTCCTGCTGCCCGATGATGTGCTTGTCTAATTCGTGGACTATCTCTTGGGGAGTCACAAGGTTTCTATGGTGTGTTGCTGGTTCGTATAGATGCAGAGGTCGCCCGCGATCATCAGTGCGCGGCTGACGATCTCTTCGGGACCCAGATCGGTGTTGTCGAGCAGCGCTTTCGCCGCGGCTTGCGCGTAAGGACCGCCGCTGCCGATCGCGATCAGTCCCTGCTCGGGCTCGAGGACGTCGCCGTTGCCGGTGATGATGAGCGAAGCTTCGTGGTCAGCGACGCCGAGCATCGCTTCGAGACGCCGCAGAATGCGATCGGTACGCCAATCCTTCGCGAGCTCCACTGCCGAGCGCGTGAGATTACCCTGATGCTTTTCGAGCTTGGCTTCGAACCGCTCGAACAACGTGAACGCATCGGCGGTACCGCCCGCAAATCCCGCGAGGATCCGGTCGTGGTAGAGACGCCGTACCTTGCGCGCGCTCGCTTTCACGACCACATTGCCGAGCGTCACCTGGCCGTCGCCGCCGAGCGCAACGCGGCCGCCGCGCCGCACGGAAAGTATGGTTGTGCCGTGGAAAACAGTGTCGCTCATGGAGACCGATTGGAACGAAACGAGTGGAGCTGCGCGTAGGAGGGAGAGCCTTGCTACAGATGGGGGCCCGCGCGCTGCTTTCAAGCGCATTATACCGCCCGAGCCAATCACGCCTCAGGAGACGCCTTCGAGCTTGAACACGATCGGCACGAGCACCCACGCCTCGAGGGTTTCCGTGCCCTGCCGTGCCGGCGTGAACCGCCAGCCCTTCACCGCTTCCACGGCCGCCTGGTCGAGCGCTGATGAGCCGCTCGTCGCGTGCACACTGACAGTCGCAGGGACACCTTCACGGGTCACGAATACACGCAACGTGACGGTACCCTGCTCGCCGCTGCGACGCGCACTCACAGGATACCGTGGCGGGGGATTTCGCAGGTAAGCGGCACTGTAGGTCGGCGGCACGATCGCGCTGGAACCGTGCTCTCGCGCAGCGACATCGCTTTTTGCCGCAGGCGGGCCCGCGCGCGGCGCCTCCTGCCGAGGTGTTGTCTCGGGCTCGGGCGCCGGCATACGCACCGGCGCTTCGGCGTGCGGAAGCGCCACAACGGCCGGCGCCGGCGCGGGCTCACGCGTAGCAACTGGCGGCGTTTCGGGTTGAGGGACAGGCACGGGCGGCGGTACGCGCCGGGTTTCTTTTCGTGGCGGAGGTTTTTCCGGCGGGAGCGGAATCGGCCTCACCTCCGGCGGGCTGGGAATCACTCGCGGCGGCTCGATTCTCTGCAGCGTGACCTCGAGAATAGTCGGGCGGCCGCTTTCGATCAGTCGCGCGACGGGCAATGCGAGCATGATCGCGGCGTGCACGGCAACGCTGGCTGCGAGCCATGCGGCGAGGATTCGCGAGTCGTGCAAAGTCGTCATTGCGCGTATTGGAGCGGCGGACGATCTCACCGCGTCACAAGGACCGGACCTGATGTTGTACGCAAAGGATAGCGCTTACTGGCGCGACCTGCCCCGAAGTCGCCGATCTCGCGCTCGGCCCGCAAATGGCCGATCACCTCATGTGGGGCGCGAGCGTGGGCTGGGTGCTCGCCCGCCGACGCAAAACGCGCCGATCGCAACCAACGCCATGATCCATACGATCGCGGGTCCAGTCGGCAGGTCGGTCAGTGCAGAGACGACGAGACCCAGGAAGTATCCGCCCGCTGCGATGCCTGCAGCGGCGGCAAGGCGATATCCTCCCCAGTGGCGAGTCGCAAGCGCCGGCACGATGAGCGTCGTGAAGACCAGATAGAGTCCCACGAGCTGAACCGAGAGCGTCGCAGCGCACGCGAAGACAACGTAGAAGAGCGTCCGCCGCTTTTCGATGCTGCCCACGACGATCACGACGAGCAGCACTGCGTAGACGATCGCTACAATAACGAGCCTGCTCGGGGTCACCCAGAGGATCTGTCCGATCAGGAGATCGCGAAGATGCTCGCCGCCGTGGGGATTCGACGCGAGGAGAAGCAACGCGCCGGTCGCGGCAAGCACGAAGACTACGCCGATCGTCGCTTCCTGCACGTCGGGCCAGCGTCGGTCGGTCCACGTCAGAAACAGCGCACCTGCGAGCGCAGCACTCAGCGCACATGCCTGCACAGCCCAGCCTTGCGCTTCGAGGTGAAGCCAGTCAGCGAGCACGACGCCGAAACCCGCAATCTGCGCGATCGCGAGATCGATGAATACGATGCCGCGCCTGAGCACCTGAATCCCGAGCGGCACGTGTGTGGCGGTGACGAGCAGGCCGGCGGCGAGCGCCGGCCACAGGATGCTCCAGTCGTGGGAAGCGGCGCTCACTTCAGGACTGCCGCGAGCCGCGCCACCGTGTCGTCGAACAGACCGAAGAGATCCTTCGCCTTGTCCGTCCCGCCTACCGTATACGGCAGTGTCACTGCAGGTATACGGGCGCGTTCCGCGAGCCATTCCGCGGGACGCGGGTCGTTGTATGCCGACCGCACGACGGCCTTGGCGGGTTCACGCCCGAGCTTCGCCGCGAGCTCGCTCAGGTGCCCGGTGCCCGGCGGAATGCCGGGTTTCGGCTCCAGCGAACCCGCCTCGCGCATACCGAGCCAGCTCACGAGATAGCTCAAGTCGCGGTGGTAGACGACGATGCTCATACCTTTCAGCGAGGCACCCTCCTTCTCCCATCGCGGTATCGCCTGCTGCCAGCGTTGCAGAAAATCTTTTACTCGAGCGCGGTAATGAGCTGCTTCGCTCGGGTCGAGCTCCGCCATCCGGTCGGCGAGCGCCGTCGCGACTCTCGCGATGTTGCGTGGGTCGAGGTGAATATGCGGATTGCCGGACGCGTGTACATCGCCGAGCGAACGATCGAGCCGTTGGGGCACTTCGATCATGTTGACGTAGCGCGCCGCTTCGAAAAACCCGGGGCGACCTTGCTGGATGCGCGGATTGCCCGACTGCGTCTGCACGAGCGGCAGCCAGCCGACCTCGAGCTCCGCACCCGTGCACACGACCAGGTCCGCCATGCGCGCACGCGAAATGAGACTCGGTCGGGCTTCGATCCGATGCGGATCCTGCAGCGCGGTCGTCGCCGTGTAGACGTTCACCTTGTCGCCGCCGAGCTCCCTGGAAAGCGCACCCCATTCCGGCTCGCAGGCAAAAACGTTGAGCGACGCGCGCGCCGGATACGCGAACGTTGCAAGCAGCGCGATGATCGTCGTCAGGAGCAGTTTCATGATTCGTGTCTCCCGTCAGAATTTGTGAGCACCGTGCGGGCCCAGGCTGTGGATGTACTGCAGGATGATCTGGTTGTCGGTCGCACCGAACCGTGATTTGTCCTGCGCGAGCTGGAGCCGCAGCCGGCTGAACTCACTCGGGCTGAAATCGAGCATCAGCGTGTTGCGCGTCGGCTTATGGCTCGCCAGGACCGTAAAATCCGCGGCGGTGGGGCCGAGCCCGTTGTTTACGATACCCATGTCGCTCGTTCCGCGCCTCAGCTCGTCGTAGCGGTAACCCACGCGCCAGCGCGGAATGAACTGATAGATGCCCTGCGCGTACCAGCCCGACTGTACCGTGCGGAACGAGTCGCTCACCGAGCCAAAAAGGCCGCTTCCCGCAGAGTCGTCGTACACAAGCGAGCCGTTCTCCTTGCGGCGGAAATATTCGGCCTGGAGCTTCACGTTCGTGTACGTGGCATTGCCGTTCGGCGCCCATTTGAGCACCGCGTCCGCGATCCACAAACGCGAGCGTCCGGTGAAGCTGTTCGTAGTCAGGCCGCCGAGCGAGTCGACGTCCTCGAACGCGCGGTTCGTCGCGGATGTCCGCAGATGCGATACGCCTGCGCGCCACGCGTAACTCTGGCCGATGTCGCCGCCGAGGTGCGCAAGCAACGCATACGTGCTCGCGCCGTTCTTGTTCTGATCGTTACCGGGGAACGCTCGCCCGCTGCCGATCTCGGCCCCGAGCTCGAGAAAGACCGGCGTCGGCGCGATCCATTTGAGCTGGACGCCGTCCTGCTGGAAACGGCCTCCAAGGAACGCCTTGTAGGGCAGTGGGGCATCCTGGAAATCCCACGCATGTTGGTGGATTTCGTTCTGGTACCCGATACCCGAAAGGAACCGCCCACCCTTGAGCGTGAAGCCCCGCGGGAGCGAAAGTGTCTGGAAATACGCTTCTTCCACCTCCAGCTCGTTCTCGGGCGTGAGCGCGGCGACGAGCGCGCCGCGGAAATACGGATCGACGCTCGCCGTGATGAAAAGCTCGCTTTCTCCAAGCCCGAAGCTTCTCTTCGGCGGGCCGACCTCACCGCCGGATGGCACGAACCCGGTAATCGCAAAGCTGTTCGGATCCTGCGAAGTGCGCGCATACGTGCCTTGCAGAACGAGCGAGATGGCGGGGTTGAACGCGCTCGCGGACGCGGGCGTAGAGGGCGCCGGTGCTGACGGCGCGGCGGTGGCGGTGCGCTCCGCTTTTGCGGCACGTGCCTCGGCGTCGGCCACGCGCTTTTCGAGCGCCTGCATGCGGTCTTCGTAGCTCCGCCGTAGTTGTTTCATCTCCTCCCGCAGCTGCGCGAGGTCGGAATCCTGCGCGAACGCAGGCGAAGAACAGGCGAGCGCCGAAACGAGCGCAAGCCCGACGATGTACGTCTTGAGCATTCTTTTCTCCTCTAACGACGATTGCGGCGTCAACGCCGCGCGGCGGTGTCAGGACACGAGAGGAGAAGGCGGTCCGCGGGAAAGTGGAGCGAGGAAGTAACGAGGGACGGAAAAGAAGGTGAGGCGATGCGGCCTTTCGTTCGTGATGGACGCGTGCAGCAACCCATGATGCCCCGAAAGCGCTGCGCCCAGCAGCTGTCCGAATGCCGCATCGAACGCGCACAGCGCAGCTGCATCCGCGTCGCCGCTGTCGTGCGTATGTTGTGCCGCGTGGTGCTCGAGCGCCCCAACCGGGAGCTGGCGCTCCGCGTGCCAGAGCGCATGCGTGAGCGCCGTCTGCTGCGCGAACAGCAGCAGGAATATGCAACAGAGTTGCAACAATCGGCGCATCGAAACGCTTGGGTGCACGCTTTCCAGCGGATTACTGCGCGACGAGGACTGCGTCGGTCAGCCGGTAGTACAGGCCCATGGGATCGTCCCTCAACACGGCGAGCTTGCCGGAGACGACGATCGGTTCGAACCCGTACTTCACAGGCGTTTTCGCCTGGATCTCGACGAGCTGGTCAGGTCCGCCCGGCATGCAGAACGCGCAGCTCGGCGGCATTGCGGTCAGGATGAAACGCTTCTGCCTGTCGCCGGTCTCGAGCGGCATCATGAAGCCTTGAAGCTTCACTTCCTTCTTGTCGAGCCCCGCGATGGTGTTCGAGAACTGCGGGACGAACTTGTCCTTCTGCTTGACCGTCTGCACTTCGGAGAGCGTCTTCCACGACACGACGCCCTTCAGCTCCGGCAGCGGCTTTGGCATGTCCGGCGGGATCTGTTCGACGCGGCCCGGAGATGCAGGCTTACCCGTGACGCTGTCCTTCGCGGTCATGGCCTGCCCGTAGACGCTTCCCGCGGCTCCCAGCGCAATCACGAATAAACCCATGACAAATTTCATCTTCAACCTCCACGTTGGGATATGCCAACGGCCGGTACACTAGCGCCGGCCATCCGGCTTGTCTACCGCGAAACATGACAGCGCCCGGCGGCCCGAATACCGCTTTCTCCCCGCTGCAACGGCAACCCTTGGCGGCTCAATGCTTGTGTTTCATGCCGCAATACTTTCCTATTCCCAGG
>DASRIK010000685.1:0-8014 GCA_035650035.1 Burkholderiales bacterium
CCGATGCTCGTGCCCTCGCCGATGACCACGTCGTCTTCGACGATTGCGTAGGGGCCGACCTCGACGCCTTCGCCGATCCGGGCATCCGGATGTATCACTGCGGCGGGATGAATTGCGGTGCTGGAGCGATCGCCCATTACGTATGCGTCACATGGACAGCCGGTTTTTCGGCACCGGCGGGGACTTTGTAGCGGTTGTAGCTCCAAAGATATTGCGTAGGACAGCGCCGGATCAAGTTCTCGATCTCGCGGTTCAGGCTGTGCTCGTCGAGATGAGCGCCCCGAAAAGGCTCGAAGTGCAGGAGATAGCCTTTCGCTTTCGGCAGACGTTCAGCGAATGTGAAGATCACCGCCGCGCCTGTCTGTTTCTGCAGCCGCCCCACGAGCGTCATCGTATACGCGGGCCGGCCGAAAAAATTCGCCCACGCACCTTCTCCGCGCTGCGGCGCCTGGTCCGGAAGCAGCCCGATGGCTTCGCCGTGCTTCAAGGCCTTATAGAGCGTTCGAACGCCGCGCAAGTTCGCGGGACCGACGCGTGCCTTGCCGCGAGTCCTGCCGCTCACCATGAGCGGTTCCAGCCATTGCTGGTGCGGCGGCCGGTAGAGCGACGTGAGCGGAACACGCTGGGCCGTGTAGATTGCCGCCACCTCGAAACAGCCGAGATGCGGCGTGAGAAAAATGATTCCGCGCCCGGCGCGCTGCGCCTCTTCCACGACGTCCCAGGTGCGGCATTCGACGAGGCCGGTCACAACATCCAGATCGGCAAACCAGATCTTCACCGTTTCCGCCACGCCCTTTCCGGTCTCCGCGATGCATTGGCGCAACGCACGCTTGAGCGCGTCACGACGGCTGTAGATTCCGCTTGCCGCGAGGTTTCGCCGCATGCGGGCAGCGTAAACAGGCGACCCGAGATAGACGAGCCAGCCGACGGCGGCGCCCGCTGTTTGCAGCCAGGAAAGCGGCAACCTGGCGAGCAGGCGAAACGGCACGATCATGGACAAAAAATAGGCAGCGCGGAAGGTAAGGTCCTGGTTATTCTGGTATTCTATCCGCCCTTTTAACGGCCTAAGAAGCGTTCACGCATGAGCAATTTTCTGTTTACCTCGGAATCGGTTTCCGAAGGACACCCCGACAAAGTAGCAGATGCCATCTCGGACGCGGTGCTCGATGCCGTGCTCGCTCAGGACAAGCATGGACGCGTTGCTGCCGAAACCCTGGTCGCGACGGGTCTCGTCGTAATGGCAGGTCAGATCACGACGAACGCGAACATCAATTACTCGGACCTTGCGCGCGACGTGATCAAACGCATCGGCTACGACGACTCGTCCATCGGGTTCGATTACCGCTCCTGTGCAGTGCTCACGGCTTTCGACAAACAGTCGGCGGATATCAAGCAGGGCGTGGACGAAGGCTCCGGGCTCGATCTCGAGCAGGGCGCCGGCGACCAGGGCCTCATGTATGGCTTCGCTTGCGATGAGACACCGCAGCTGATGCCCGTGCCTATTTACTATGCACACCGGCTGATGGAACGTCAGGCCGAGCTCCGCCGCGACGGGCGGCTGCCGTGGCTGCGGCCGGACGCGAAGTCGCAGGTCTCGGTCCGCTATGTCGACGGCAAGCCTCACCACATCGATACGGTCGTCATTTCCACTCAGCATCGTGAGGACATCTCCCACGAGCCGCTGATGGAAGCCGTCATCGAAGAGATCGTCAAGCCGGTACTACCGAAAGAGCTGTGCACGAAGGAGACCAAGTTTCTCATCAACCCCACGGGCCGGTTCGTGATCGGCGGTCCGTTGGGCGACACCGGCCTTACCGGCCGCAAGATCATCGTCGACACCTACGGCGGTTACTCGCGCCACGGCGGCGGCGCGTTTTCAGGTAAGGACCCGTCGAAAGTGGACCGCTCGGCGGCTTATGCGGCGCGCTATGTGGCGAAGAACATCGTTGCGGCCGGCCTCGCCCGGAAGTGCGAGATCCAGGTGGCTTACGCGATCGGCGTCGCGCGGCCCGTGAGCGTGCTCGTCGACACGTTCGGCACCGGCCGAATCCCGGACGACAAGATCGGCAAGCTCGTCGAGAAGCATTTCGACCTGCGCCCGAAAGGCATCATTCATTCGCTGAACCTGCTCCGTCCCATCTACGGGAAGACGGCGGCCTACGGCCATTTCGGCCGCGACGAGCCGGAGTTTTCCTGGGAGGCGACCGACAAGGTGTCCGCTTTGCGAGACGAGGCCGGACCGCTGAAATAGCGCGGCGCCGCAAGGCGCGTTCTCTCCATTCGGCAAACGCGGCGGCTCGGGTATTCCCGGGCCGCTGCTGTATCATGCATCCTTCCAATCGCCTGCCCCCGCTGCCGGGCGATGAAAGGATAGCCGATGCCGCCACCCCGCGTATTCGAGCTCTTCCTGATCAAGCCGTCGCATTACGACGACGACGGCTATGTGATCCAGTGGGTCGTCTCCTCCATTCCCGCCAATACGCTCGCGGCCCTCAACGGTCTCGCAATGGACTGTGCGGCGCGCAAGGTACTCGGCGAGGACGTCGAGCTTCGCATCACCGCCTGGGACGAGACCAACACGCGCATCAACGCGAAGCGCATCGCGCGGCAGATCCGGGAATCCGGCGGTTCGGGACTCGTCGCGCTGGTGGGTGTTCAAACGAACCAGTTCCCGCGCGCAATGGACATCGCACGACAACTGCGTGCGCTCGGTGTCCAGGTTTGCATGGGCGGTTTTCACGTGAGCGGCTGCATCGCGATGCTGCCGGAGATGCCGGCGGAGCTCAAAGAAGCCATGGCGCTTGGCGTTACGCTTTTCGCGGGCGAGGCTGAAGGCAGGCTCGAAGAGATCCTGCAGGCGGCCTATCGCAAGGACCTCGAGCCGCTCTACAACCACATGAAGGACCTGCCGGACCTCGAGAACCAGCCGACCCCGTTTCTGCCGCTCGAGGCGGTCAAGCGCACGAGCGGCGTGCGCACGAGCTTCGACGCGGGCCGTGGATGTCCGTTCCTTTGCAGCTTCTGCACGATCATCAACGTGCAGGGGCGGAAATCCCGCGCGCGCAACGCCGACGACGTCGAGCGGCTGATCCGCGCCAATCTCGAACAGGGTGTGCGCAGCTTCTTCATCACCGACGACAACCTCGCGCGCAACCACAACTGGGAACCCATTTTCGAGCGCCTTGCCGAGATGCGCGAGAAAGAGAGGCTTGACATCCGAATCATCGCGCAGGTCGACACCGCTGCGCACAAGATCAGGGGCTTCATCGGGAAGGCCGCGCGCGCGGGCGTGAACCGCGTCTTCATCGGCCTGGAGAACATCAATCCAGAGTCGCTGAAGGACGCGCACAAGGGCCAGAACCGCATCACCGAATATCGCGCGATGCTCCAGGCATGGCACAACGTGGGCACGCTCGTGTACGCAGGGTACATCCTCGGTTTCCCGAACGACACGCCGGAGACCATCGCGCGCGATATCCGCATCATCCAGCGGGAGCTCCCGATCGATCTGCTCGAGTTCTTCATCCTGACGCCGCTGCCCGGGTCCGCCGACCACAAGAAGCTCTTTCTCTCGGGCGTCCCGATGAGCACGGACCTCAATCGCTACGACCTCGTGCACGTCACCACCGGCCACGCGACGATGTCGGACGACGAGGTCCAGGGTATTTATGAGAAGGCGTGGGACATCTACTACACCGACGAGCACATAGAGCGCGTGATCCGCCGCACGAAGACGTGGGGCTTCAATTCGCGCGAGATGATGATGAAGCTCTTCACTTTCTACGCGTGCTACAAGGTCGAACACGTGCACCCGCTCGAAGGCGGGTATCTGCGGCGCAAGTACCGCCGCGACCGCCGGCCCGGCCGACCGCTCGAGAACCCGCTGGTCTTCTATCCGCGGTACGCGTGGAAGCTCGTCGCCGTGCACTATCGTCTTCTGCGGATGTACCTGCGTTACTCGCGCATGCTCAAGCGTGTTCTTCAGGACCCGGCCCTCGAGCAGGACATCGCAATGACACCGGTTCGCGCGGACGAATTCGAAGCGCTCGAGATGTACACCGCCACAAAAGCCGCGCGCGAACAGGTCGAACGACAGCGTCGCAAAGCCGTGGCAGCGGCGTCCGCGGCATAAGTCGCATCTCACCGTGACCGGGCATGGCCCTTCGAGTGCGGGCTCGTGTAGAATTCCGGCCTCCCGAGGAGCGTTGCAACGGACATCCTCGTCCGCCAGGCTCGGGAATCGGCGCAGGCCGCACCGGCTGTGCCGACAGTCAAACGGCGCTCACCGCGTGTGTCCCATTGCACGGGTGAGCTGGCCCGCAGCACGACACCCACGGTTATCGGATGTAGCGCCGCAAGGCGCCTAAAGAGGCAGTTGCGCCGAAGGCGCGTCGCAGGTTTTCACGGAGTGAAAGATGAGCGCTGTCAGACAGCAGTCCAAGGGCGACTACCACGTTGCCGACATGAATCAGGCGGAATTCGGCCGCAAGGAAATCTCGATCGCCGAGACCGAGATGCCCGGTCTCATGGCCGTCCGCGAGGAATACAAAGGCAAGCAGCCGCTGAAAGGCGCGCGCATCGCAGGATCGCTGCACATGACGATCCAGACGGCGGTGCTGATCGAGACGCTTGTCGCGCTCGGCGCGGAAGTGCGCTGGGCTTCCTGCAATATTTTCTCGACACAGGACCACGCTGCCGCGGCGATCGCCGCAGCCGGCGTCCCGGTCTTCGCGTACAAAGGCGAAAGCCTCGACGAATACTGGGAATTCACCCACCGCATCTTCGAGTGGCACGACGGCGGCACGCCGAACATGATTCTCGATGACGGCGGCGACGCGACGCTGCTCACGTATCTCGGCAGCCGTGCGGAACAGGATGCGTCGCTTATCGCGAAACCTGCGAACGAGGAAGAGCGCGCCCTTTTTGCAGCGATCAGAAAGCGCCTCGATACGAAGCCCGGCTGGTATTGGAAGGCGCTCGCGGGAATCAAAGGCGTCACCGAAGAGACGACGACCGGCGTGCATCGCCTGTACCAGATGGAGAAGGAAGGTCGACTGCCGTTCCCTGCGATCAACGTCAACGATTCGGTCACGAAGTCCAAGTTCGACAACCTTTACGGCTGCCGCGAGTCGCTCGTCGACGGCATCAAGCGCGCAACCGACGTGATGATCGCGGGCAAGATCGCGGTCATTGCAGGTTATGGCGACGTCGGCAAAGGATGTGCACAGTCGCTGAAGGGCCTCGGCGCAAGCGTCTGGGTGACCGAGATCGACCCCATCTGCGCGCTGCAGGCGGCGATGGAGGGCTTCCGTGTCGTCACGATGGACGAAGCCGCGGAAAAGGGCGACATCTTCGTCACCGCGACCGGCAACGTGAACGTGATCGCGCACGATCACATGATCCGCATGAAGCACAACGCCATCGTGTGCAACATCGGCCACTTCGATTCCGAGATCGATATCGCGAGCCTGAAGCAGTACAAGTGGGAGAACATCAAGCCGCAGGTCGACCACGTGATTTTCCCCAGCGGCAAGCGCCTGATCGTTCTCGCCGAAGGCCGGCTCGTGAACCTCGGCTGCGCGACGGGGCACCCGAGCTTCGTCATGTCGAGCTCCTTCACGAACCAGGTGCTCGCGCAACTGGAGCTCTACGGCAACAACAGCAAGTACGAGAAAAAGGTTTACGTCCTGCCGAAGCAGCTCGACGAGAGCGTTGCACGGCTGCATTTGAAGAAGCTCGGCGCGCAGCTCACGCAGATGACCGAAGCCCAGGCGCGGTATCTCGGGATCGACATGAACGGCCCCTATAAACCCGACCATTACCGCTACTGACCGTAGCGGTCGCGGCTTACGACACGGAAGGGAACCCGGGTTCCCTACGTGAGCCTCCTCTCCTCACACCACCCGCTCCTCATACGCAGCATGGAAACGCAGAAGAAATTCGCACGCTGCTTCAGCTTCGAGTTCTTTCCGCCCAACACCGCGGAAGGGGCCGAGAAGCTCGCCCAGACGGCAAAGCAGCTCGCGCAGCTGAAGCCCGAGTTCTTCTCGGTGACCTACGGCGCCGGCGGATCGACGCGAGAGCGGACGCTTCGCGCCGTGCTCGATCTCTGTGCGGCAGGTCACGCGGCTGCACCGCACATCTCGTGTATCGGCTCGTCGCGCACGAGCGTGCGTGAGATCCTGGACGAGTACAAGAGCCACGGCATCAAGCATCTCGTGGCGCTGCGGGGCGACCTGCCGTCCGGCACCGCTTCGCCGGGCGAATTCCATTACGCGAACGAGCTCGTCGAATTCATTCGCAGCGAGTTCGGCAGCCACTTCTTCATCGAAGTGGCTGCATACCCTGAGTACCATCCGCAGGCCCGCAGCGCGCAGGAAGATCTGAAGGCGTTCAGGCGCAAAGTCGAAGCGGGCGCCGACTCGGCGATCACGCAGTACTTCTTCAACGCCGATGCTTATTTCAACTTCGTCGACGAATGCGAAGCCATGGGCCTCGACATACCGATCGTGCCCGGCATCATGCCGATCGGGCGCTTTTCGCAGCTCGCGCGTTTCTCGGATGCGTGCGGCGCCGAGATCCCGCGCTGGATCAGAAAGAAGCTGGAGGGCTACGGCGACGACGTCCCGTCCATTCGCGCCTTCGGCCTGGACGTCGTAACCGAGCTTTGCGACCGGCTACTCACCGGAGGCGCGCCGGGGCTTCACTTCTACACCCTCAACCAGGCGGGACTTACGACGACGATCTGGCAGCGGCTCGGGCTTTAGGCCGCGCACGCGAGGGAAACCGAGGTTTCCCTCCGAGCCATCCTTTCCTGCGGTGGAGTGCCGGCCGTCGCTACGGATTGCCGGCCGTGGATTACGCAGCGGCTCTTTGCCTGTCGCTTTTCTTCTTCGCCTGCGCGGCTTTCGCATGCATCGCTGCATACGCCGCGTGCGCGGCTGCTTCGGCGTCGCCGACGTGCACCGGATAACCCATGTCGTCGAGAACCGAGCCGAGTGCCGACAGACACAGCATGACGTTGTCCGGGCGGCAGGAGTAGCCCATCAGGCCGAAGCGCCAGATCTTGCCCGCGAGCGGGCCGAGCCCCGCGCCGATCTCGAGTCCGAATTCGTTCAGAAGCGTCTTCCGAACTTCCGCTTCGTTCACACCTTCAGGACAGATCACCGCGTTCATCTGCGGGATCTGGTGCTGCTCCTTCACGAGGAACTTCAGACCCATGGCTTCGAGGCCTGCCTTGAGCGCGATGTGATGACGCTGGTGGCGCGCCCAGCAGTTCTCGAGGCCTTCTTCGCGGATCAGCAGCAGCGCTTCGTGCAGGGCGAACAGCGAATTCGTAGGCGCCGTGTGGTGATACGTGCGTGTCGTGGCACCCCAGTAACCGAGCAGCAGGTTCATGTCCATGAACCACGAATGGATCTTGTCCTTGCGCCTTTTCACATAGTCGACGACGCGTTCGCTCAACGACACCGGCGAGAGCCCCGGCGTGCACGACAGGCATTTCTGACTCGCGGAGTAAACGGCGTCGACGCCCCACTCGTCGACCAGCACGGGTGAGCCGCCAAGAGACGTCACGGCATCCATGATCACGAGCGCATCGTGCTTGTGCGCAATTTCGATGATCGTCTTCGCATCGGACAGCACCCCGGTGGACGTTTCCGCGTGCACGAACGCGACGAGCTTCGCATCGGGATTGTTTCTGAGCGCATCCTCGAGCTTTTGCGGATCGATCGGCTGGCCCCACTCGGCTTCGACGACCACGGGCGTGCCGCCGCAACGCTCCACGTTCTCGATCATGCGGCCGCCGAAGACGCCATTGCGGCACACGATGACTTTGTCGCCGGGGCTCACCAGGTTCACGAAGCAGTACTCCATGCCGACCGAGCCGGGCCCGGAAACCGGGAACGTGAGCGGATTCTTTGTCTGGTACGTGTAGCGGAGCAGCGCCTTCAGCTCTTCCATCATCTCGACGAACACCGGGTCGAGGTAGCCGATCGCCGGCTGGCTCATGGTG
>DASRIK010000686.1:0-9500 GCA_035650035.1 Burkholderiales bacterium
CCCACCGGTAAGCGGGTGGCCGTGGTCGGCTCGGGCCCGGCGGGCCTCGCGTGTGCGCAACAGCTTGCGCGCGCCGGACACCAGGTCGTCGTGTTCGAGAAAGAAGACCGCATCGGCGGCCTGCTCCGCTACGGCATTCCCGATTTCAAGATGGAAAAACATCTGATCGACCTGCGGATCGAACAGATGCGCGCGGAAGGCGTGGAATTCCGCGTGAACCAGCACGTCGGCGTCAACGTGGACGCGCGGCAACTCGTGTCCGAGTACGACGCGGTCGTGCTGGCCGGCGGCGCGGAACAGCCGCGCGATCTGCCGGTGCCGGGCCGCGAGCTCGACGGCGTTCACTTCGCGATGGAGTTCCTGCCGCAACAAAACAGAGTGGTCGCCGGGGAACCGGTGCCGAACCAGATACTGGCCACCGGCAAGCACGTCATCGTGATCGGCGGCGGTGATACCGGCTCCGACTGTGTCGGCACCTCGAACCGCCAGGGCGCGGCGTCCATTACCCAGTTCGAGCTCCTGCCGCAGCCCCCGGAGCGGGAGAACAAGCCGCTGGTGTGGCCGTACTGGCCGGTGAAGCTGCGCACCTCGAGCTCTCATGAAGAAGGGTGCAATCGCGATTGGGCCGTCGCCACGAAGCGTTTCGAAGGCGGTGACGGCAAAGTGGAGAAGCTCATTGCGGCACGCGTGGTGTGGGAGAAGGACGCCAACGGCCAGATGGTCATGCGCGAAGTCCCCGGCACCGAGTTCGAGCTGAAAGCCGATCTCGTCCTGCTTGCGATGGGCTTCGTCGGACCCGTGCACAAGGGGCTGCTCGAGCAGCTGGAAGTCGCAAAGGATCCGCGCGGCAACGTCGCGGCGGACACCGAGGGCTATCGCACCTCCATCGCAAAAGTGTTCGCCGCCGGCGATATGCGGCGCGGCCAGTCGCTCGTCGTCTGGGGCATACGTGAAGGGCGGCAGGCGGCGCGCGCCGTCGATGAATTCCTGATGGGACATTCGGAGCTGCCGCGCTGACGCTGCCAAGCGCCGGGCCCGCCTCTCGCGAGGTGGCGATCCGATATCCTGTGCCTCGCGGGATTGGACGTGAGTTCTAATGCGCTTCGATCGCTACGTTCGCGGGGACCCCGCGTCTTCGACGCCCCCGCTCACCGAAAACAGGCGGGTTCTAACTGATCATTAATTGCCATGGCGCGTCCGAAGCTCGAGAACGACACTTTCATCCGCGCGCTGCTGAGGCAGCCTACGCCCTACACCCCCATCTGGGTGATGCGGCAGGCCGGTCGTTACCTGCCGGAGTACAACGCAACGCGCGCGCGTGCCGGCAGTTTCCTGGCCCTGGCGAAGAATCCGGACCTCGCGACCGAGGTGACTCTACAGCCCCTCGCACGGTTTCCCCTCGACGCCGCGATTCTTTTCTCGGACATCCTGACGGTGCCGGATGCGATGGGGATGGGCTTGTACTTCGCGGAAGGCGAAGGGCCGAAGTTCGAACGGCCGCTACGCAACGAATGGGAGGTGCGCAACCTCTTCGTGCCCGACCCGCACGAGCACCTGCGTTACGTGATCGACGCCGTCGCACAAATCCGTAAGGCCCTCGACAACCGCGTGCCGCTCATCGGTTTCTCCGGCAGCCCGTATACGCTCGCGTGCTACATGGTCGAAGGCGGCGCGAGCGACGACTTTCGCCTGATCAAGACGATGATGTACAGCCGGCCGGAGCTGCTGCACGCCATATTGGATGTGAACGCGCGCGCGGTGACGGCTTATCTGAACGCCCAGATCGAGGCGGGCGCGCAGGCGGTCATGATTTTCGACACTTGGGGCGGCTCGCTCAGTGCGGCGGCTTACCGCGAATACTCGCTCGCGTACATGCAGCGTATCCTGGGCGAGCTCCAGCGCACGCGCGAAGGCGAAGCGATTCCCCGGATCGTGTTTACGAAAGGCGGCGGTGTTTGGCTGGAAGACATCGCGGCGATTGGAGCGGATGCGGTGGGCCTCGACTGGACCGTCAACATCGGTGAAGCGCGCAGACGAACTAACGGCCAGGTCGCGCTGCAGGGGAACCTCGACCCGGCGGCGCTCTTCGGCGCGCCGGAGCGCATTCGCGCGGAAGTGCAGGACGTGCTCGCCTCGTTCGGCCGGGGCTCGGGTCACGTCTTCAACCTCGGCCACGGCATCTCGCAGTACACAGACCCCGCGCAGGTCGGTGTGCTGGTGGATGCAGTGCACGAACTGAGCCGCGCTTTTCACTGACTGCGGGCAAGCAAGGGCGGGCGTTCGCAGGCGCCGGCAAAAAGGTTATGCACAGCAAGGCCTTAGCGCGCCCGTGCCTCTGCAGCGGATGCGGCTCCAAGGGGAGCATCGCCGTAAGTGCCTGTTGGCATGGTCTTTTTCCCACTGCCTCAAGCAACGCTTCCAGCGGACCCTCGACTGCGGGCAGCGCGTCAGTGTCCTTGCGGCTGGCGCCATCAACACTTTTATCCACAGCCCGGTGTGCACAGATTGGAATTCCCGATTTGCTTAAAGCGCTTGCGGGAACTTTTCAGAATTCGCTTCAGCTCGCGCGCATAAGTGGCCGTCGGGCCGCGACCGGAGCGAGATGAGCATCGTCCGGGTCGGCCTAGACGTGCCCGTTGCGCAGCTTTTCGACTACTGCGCGAACTCCTCCGACGAACCTCTACCCGGTGAGAGGGTACTGGTTCCTTTCGGCAACCGTCACCGGGTCGGCGTCGCACTAGAGCTCGCCTCCCGCTCGGACGTGTCGGCGGACCGGCTGAAGCCCTTAGCGAAGATCCTGCGTGACACGCCGCCTTTCAGCAGCGACGACCTGCGCCTTTTCCGGTTTGCGGCAGACTACTATCACTATCCGCTCGGGCAGGTCGTAATGCATGCCCTGCCACAGCGCCTGCGTCGCGTAACGGCGTCGGCCCCGCGCACTCCCTCCTACGAAATCACAGAAGCAGGGCTGCAGGTGGGACTGGATGTGCTACCCGCCCGCGCAGGCGTCAAACGCAAAGTTCTCGCGGCGCTACAGCGTGAGCGAGTGCTCACCTCGAAACAGGTGCAGCAGCTTGCGACAAGTGCACATACGGCCGTCCGGGACCTGGTCGAGCGCGGATGGGCGAAGCGCTCGACGACCGAAGAACACACGAAAGCTCTTGAACCGATACGGCCCTCGCCGTCGCACACGCTCACGTCCTCCCAGGCGCGTGCAGTCGAAGAGATTAGAAGCGAGCTGGATCGTTTTCAGCCGTGGCTTCTCCGGGGCGTTACCGGGAGCGGGAAGACCGAGGTTTATCTCCGCGCGGCCGAGACCGTGCTCGCCGGGGGCGGACAGGTCCTTCTGCTCGTGCCGGAGATCGCGCTCACGCCGCAGCTCCAGGCCATGCTGCAGGCGCGCTTTCCGGACGTGCCCCTCGCGACACTGCATAGCGGCCTCAACGAGGGCGACCGGCTGCGCAACTGGCTCGCCGCGCAATCCGGCCGCGCCCGACTCCTGCTCGGCACGCGTCTCGCGGTATTCGCGCCGCTTCCGAAGCTCGGGCTCATCATCGTCGACGAGGAGCACGACGCGTCGTTCAAGCAGACGGAAGGTTTCTGTTATTCCGCGCGGGATCTCGCCGTGGTACGTGCGAGCCAACGCGGGGTCCCGGTCGTGCTCGGGTCTGCCACTCCGGCGCTGGAGAGCTACCACAATGCGACCTCCGGACGCTACCGCCTGCTCGAGCTGCCGGAACGGGTGAATGAACGACCTCCGCGCATTCAGTGTATTGCACTCGATCGTGCGCGCGCGCATCGCGGCTTCGCACCCCGGATGCTCGAAGCGATCGCAGATCGCCTGGGCCGTCGGGAACAGAGCCTGGTGTTCATCAACCGCCGTGGTTATGCCCCGGTGCTCATGTGTCACAGTTGCGGTTGGCTGTCAGGGTGCCACCGCTGCTCGGCACAGCTCGTTCTGCACCTGCCTGTGCGCGAGCTCCATTGCCACCACTGCGGCTACCGCGCGCCGGTGCCGCCGGCTTGCCCCACCTGTGGAAACCCGGCGCTCTCTCCGATCGGCCAGGGAACGCAGCGCGTGGAAGAGGCGCTCGTCCGGCACTTTCCTCAGGCGCGAGTGCTCCGCATCGACCGCGACAGCACGCGGCGTAAGGACGCGTGGACGGATATGCGCGGACGCATCGAAGCTCGCGAGGTGGACATCCTCGTGGGCACGCAGATCCTTGCGAAAGGCCACGATTTCCCGCATCTCGCGCTTGTCTGCGTGCTGAATGCGGACGCAATGCTCTACAGCGCGGACTTCCGGGCGTCCGAACGGCTTTATGCATTGCTCACGCAGGTCGCCGGCCGCGCGGGTCGCGGCGAGTCGCAAGGCGAGGTGCTGATCCAGACGGAGTTTCCGGACCACCCGCTGTACGCGGCGCTGCGCGACCAGGACATGCATCGGTTCGCACGCGAGCTTCTGGCACAACGCGGCATGGGCGGCTTTCCGCCTTTCGTGCACCAGGCGCTCCTGCGTGCGGAAGGCCAGCGGCTCGAAACCGCACTGGATTTCCTGGAGGAGGCGAAGCGAAGCGCGCGCGGCATGGAACACGACGTCGAGCTTTTCGACGCGGTCCCGGCCGCGATGGCACGGCTGGCGGGCCGCGAGCGCGCGCAGCTCCTGGTGCAGGCGGCATCGCGCCCGGCGCTGCATGCGTTTCTGCGGGAGTGGACCGCCCGGCTCTCTGCGGCGAAATCGAATCCTGCGCGCTGGGCACTCGAAGTCGATCCGCTCGAGCTCTGAGCGCCGCAGGGGCGTGGAATGATAAGATTGCGCGCTTTCAGCCGCCCTCCGGCGCTCCCGCGCCCGTGCAGCCCCTCGAAGCTCATGCAAGAACCCCGTCCGGTCGACGCGAAGGAGCTATGCGCCCGCCTGCTCGATGAAGCGCTGGGCGCTGCGTGGCCCGGCACACAGGCGAGCATCATCGTCGATCGTCCCAAGGACGCGCAGCACGGCGATTACGCGTCCAACATCGCGCTGCAGCTCGCGCGAACGCTGAAAAAGTCGCCGCGTGAGATCGCGCAGGCACTCGTTGCAGCGCTGCCCGCATCGCCATACATCGAGAAAGCGGAGATTGCCGGAGCAGGGTTCATCAACTTCTTTCTCAGGGCCGCGTTCAAGCAGCAGCTCGTAAACGAGATCCTCGCTGAAGGCCCGGCGTTTGGAAGAAGCGCGCTCGGCCGCCGCAAGAAAGTGCAGGTCGAATTCGTGTCCGCAAACCCGACGGGGCCCCTGCATGTCGGGCATGGCCGCGGCGCCGCATACGGAGCGAGCCTCGCGAACGTCCTGCAGGCGGCCGGATTCGACGTGGCGCGCGAGTACTACGTGAACGACGCGGGACGGCAGATGGATATCCTCGCGCTCTCCACGTGGCTGCGGTATCTCGAGCTGGCAGGCGAGGACGTTCCGTTCCCGTCGAATGCGTACCGCGGTGATTACGTTCGGAGCATGGCGCAGGAGCTCCGTGCTGCCGGCAAGCAGTATGCGAGGCCTGCGGCCGAGGTCCTGTGCGATCTACCCGACGCCGCAGCCGATCCGGAGTCGCATCTCGACGCGCTCATCGAACGTGCCAAAGCGCTCCTCGGCCCGGACTACGACGAGATACATGGCTGTGCACTGCGACAGCAGCTCGCGGACTGCCGTGAAGATCTCACCGAGTTCGGGGTCGTCTTCGATACGTGGTATTCCGAACGCTCGCTCTACGACACCGGCCGCGTCGCGGGAGCGGTGAAGCAACTGACCGAAGCAGCGCACATCTACGAGAAAGACGGTGCGAAATGGTTTCGTTCTACCGCTTTCGGCGACGAAAAGGACAGGGTCGTTCAGCGGGAGAACGGGCAATACACTTATTTCGCTTCGGATATCGCGTATCACGCGGACAAGTTCGCCCGCGGCTACGACGTCGTGATCGATGTCTGGGGTGCCGACCACCACGGGTACATTGCGCGCGTCAAAGGCGCTCTCGAAGCGCTGGGTCTCGATAAAGAGCGGCTCACCGTTGCACTCGTGCAGTTCGCGGTGCTCTATCGCCACGGTGAAAAAGTATCGATGTCGACGCGCGCGGGCGAATTCGTGACGCTTCGAGAGCTGCGCGGGGAAGTCGGGAACGACGCGGCGCGGTTTTTCTACGTGCTGAGAAAAGGCGATCAGCACCTCGACTTCGACCTCGACCTCGCGAAATCGCAGAGCAACGAGAACCCCGTTTATTACGTGCAGTACGCACACGCGCGCGTCTGCAGCGTGCATGCGCAGTGGGGTGGCGACACTTCCCTGCTCGCGCAGGCCGACTCGTCCGTTCTTACGTCGGAACACGAGCGCGCGGTGCTCGACAGGCTCATGCTTTATCCGGAAACCGTCGAGAGCGCTGCGCGTGAGCTCGCGCCGCATCTGATCGCGTTCTATTTGCGAGAGCTCGCGGCGGATTTCCACAGTTACTACAATGCCACGCGCATTCTGGTCGACGACGAGCGTCTGAAGCTCGCGCGTCTTGCGCTCGCGACGGCCGTGCGCCACGTGCTGCGTAACGGGCTCACCCTCCTGGGTGTGTCTGCTCCTGAAAAAATGTAAGATAGACCGATGTCGAGAGACTACAAGGGCACCGACCGCCGCCGCGGCGGCGGTCGCCGCAACGGCAGCTCGTTGCTCGTCGGCGTGCTGATCGGCCTCGTTCTCGGACTCGGCATCGCGCTGGGCGTCGCGTGGTACATCAACAAGATGCCCAACCCGTTCTCGACACGCCAGGCCCCCGCCTCTAAAGCCGATACACCGAAGGGCCCGGCACAGAGTGCACGCGTAGACGAAAAAGCCGCGAAGACCGATGAGGCGAAGCCGCGCTTCGACTTCTACAAGATTCTTCCCAGCGAAGATTCCGAGAAACAGTCGAAGGACGCGCCGAAGGCGTCAACCGCCACGGGTAAGGAAACGTTTTTCCTGCAGGCAGGCGCTTTCCAGAGCGCGCCCGACGCCGACAACCTGAAAGCGCGACTCGCTCTGCTGGGGATCGAGGCGAGCATAGAGACGACCACGGCCGCGGATAAAGGCATCTTGCACCGCGTGCGGATCGGGCCGTACACGAGCGTGGAAGAACTAAACCGCGCCCGTGACACTCTGAAGCAGAACGGCGTGCAGACCACCCTCATCAAGGTGCGCGAAGCGGAGCGTTGACCGCGCGTTCCGCGCGCCGAAAATCTCAGGAGTAAACGAATGGTACGTTGTGCAGTCTGGCTGCGGCATCTCGCGACGGTTCTATGCCTGTCGCTTGCGGCGACATCCGCTTTGGCGCAGATCGCGGGCAAGGATTTCCAGCCGATCAATCCGCCTCAGCCGACCCAGAACACGAACAAGATCGAGGTGATCGAGTTCTTTTCCTACGCGTGCCCGCATTGCGAGTCTCTTCAGGCACCGCTCGGCGTCTGGCTCAAACGGAAACCGGCGGATGTCGAATTCCGTCGCGTCCCGGCGGTGTTTCAGGACTCGTGGCTCCCTCTTGCCCGGATCTACTACACGCTCGAAGCGATGGGGCTCGTCGATCGGCTCCATCACGACGTTTTCACGGCCATACACAAACAGAAGCTGCGCTTGCAGGATACCAAGGTGCTTTTCGACTGGGTCGCGACGAAAGGCGTAGACAAGCAGAAGTTCGCCGACACGTACAACTCCTTCAGCGTTCAAAGCCTCACGCAGCGCGCGCCCGAGATCACACGGCGCTATAACGTGCCGTTCACGCCGGCACTGGTCGTTGACGGCCGGTATCTCACCGGGCCTTCGATGACGTCGACGGGCAACAACCTGGACTACGACCGGTTCTTCAAGGTGGTCGACCAGATGATTGCAGGCGCACGCAAGAAAGGGGCATCGAAGTAATCGTGGGCGCCCGATCGGCCGCGCTTGGGTTTCTGCTGCTAGCACTGGCGACGGTGCTTGCCGCGCTCCAGGGCGGCGTCGCCGTCGCACAGCAGACCGCGCCGCGTCTGAAGTGGGATTATGAGCTGATCGAGCCGCAGCCCGTTGCGACCGGCGACCGTATCGAAGTCGTCGAGTTCTTCTGGTACGGCTGTCCTCATTGCAACAATCTTCAGCCGTCACTCGAAGCGTGGCTCAAGCGGAAACCCGCGGACGTCGAGCTGCGCCGCATCCCTGCGATCTTTCGCGAGAGCTGGGTTCCTCATGCGCGTCTGTACTACACGCTCGACGCGCTGGGCGAAGTCGGGCGCCTGCACCAGGCGGTGTACCGGGCAATACACGTAGAACGAGAAGCGCTCACGAGCGCTTCCGGAACCGCCGACTGGGCTGCCCGCAACGGCATCGATTCGAATCGATGGCAGAGTGTGTACAACTCGCCGGAGATCGAGCGCAAAGTGCAGGAGTCGCGCGCGCAGACACGCGCCTACGGCATCGGTGGCACGCCATCGCTCGTCGTCGATGGCCGCTACCTCACGTCGAGCTCGATGGCCGAATCCATGCCTGCGGTGGTCACGACACTCGAAGGTCTGATTGTCGTCGCACGCGAGCGCCGCACGAGCGGCGCTCGGTAGCACGCTTCCCGCCTCAGGCGCCGGCGCGCCTGACGCTTCACTCCACGGTCACGGATTTCGCGAGGTTGCGCGGCTTGTCGACGTCGGTGCCTTTATGCAGCGCGACGTGGTAGGCGAGCAGCTGCAGCGGCACGGTATGAAGGATCGGTGAAAGCAGCCCGGCATGATCGGGCATCGTGATCACACGAACACCGTCACCTCCGCTGAACCCTGCGTCCTGGTCCGCGAAAACGAAAAGCTCCCCGCCCCGTGCCCGTACTTCCTGCAGGTTGGATTTGAGCTTCTCGAACAACGCATCTTTCGGCGCGATCGCCACGACCGGCATGTTCTGATCCACGAGCGCAAGCGGCCCGTGCTTCAGCTCTCCTGCGGCATAGGCTTCCGCGTGTATGTACGAGATCTCTTTCAGCTTGAGCGCACCTTCCATCGCGATGGGGTAATGGATACCCCGTCCGAGGAAAAGGGCATCGTCGCGCTGGGCGAAGTGCTCTGCCCAGCCCTGGATGAGCGGCTCGACTTCGAGCACGTGCGTGAGCGCGGCTGGCAGATGACGCAGCGCGTTCATGAGCTGGGCTTCTCTGGCAGCGGGCAAGCGACCCCTGAGCTTCGCAAGCGTCATCGTGAGTAGCACCAGCGCGGCGAGCTGCGTCGTAAAGGCCTTCGTCGATGCGACGCCGATTTCCGGACCCGCGCGCGTCAGGAAGCGCAGCTTCGACTGCCGCACGAGCGCGGATTCGGGCGCGTTACAGATCGTGAGCGTGCGTTCCTGCCCGAGGGACCTCGCGTGCTGGAGCGCCGCCAGCGTATCCGCGGTCTCCCCGGACTGCGAAATCGTCACGACGAGCGTCTTCGGATTGGGCACAGACTCGCGATACCGGTATTCACTCGCGATCTCGACATCGCATGGAATGCACGCGAGCGCC
>DASRIK010000687.1:0-10668 GCA_035650035.1 Burkholderiales bacterium
GCGCGCGCGACGTCCTGCTGAAGCTGCAGATCGAGCGCCTGGACGAGCTGCTTGCGCTTCACCGGATCGATGGTCGCGGATTGCTCGTCGATTTTCTTCTCGATTTCGGCATTGCAGTACTTCGTGTAGTTGCGGATCGACGAGCACTTGAAGTTCTCGTACAGCACGACGTCCGGATCGTCGATGGCCGAGCCCGATGTCTCGAACGCCATCTGGTACGCGCCTTTGATGATCGCGCCCGTGAAAATCGTGTATTCCTTCACGTCGATGTCACCGTCGATATAGATGCTGCGCAGCTGATCTGCGGCAAGCGTCGCACCGGCGACGAAGTTCGGCGCGGAGGCGCGCACGATAAAAGTCGTCTTCAGCTTTTTGTTCGGACCGTAGCCTGCTTCCTCCATGAGCTTCCGCGCCTCGGCGCGGTTCTTCTCGACGTCCTTGCCGAAGCCGGGCACGGCCGCGAGCTGCGCAGGCGTGAGGCCCCAGTTGCCGTACGGCGGCGACATCATGACGCCGCCCAGACGCCCGCCGCCTTGTTGAGCGGCGACGAAGGCTTCCCGGTCGAGCGCGAGCGAAATTGCGCGGCGCACTTTCGGATTGTCGAACGGCGGGACTTTGTGATTCATGAGCACGACGCCGGTCACCATCGTCCCGGTCGTCGAGCACACCGCGTTCGGAATCTTCGCCTGGACGTCTTTGATCGTCGCCGGCGTGACTGTGGACGTGCCGGTCATGTCGAACTCTCCGGCGATGAAGGAAAGAAGCCGCGTGGATGTGCTCGGCACGATGCGATACACGACGCCGTCGAGATAGGGCCGCCCGGGCTTCCAGTAGTCCGTGTTCTTCACGAGCCTGATCACGTCGTTCGGTTTGTACTCCGCCACTTTGAACGGGCCGGTGCCGATCGGCTTCTGGCGCATGACGCGCCCGTCCACATGGCAGGGATAGACGGGCGACCAGCCGCTCGCGAGAAACGAGATGAACGCCGGCTGCGGACGGTTGAGGACGAAGCGCACTTCGTGCGGCCCCGGTGTCTGGACCTCCCTGAGATTGCCGTACCACTCCTTGTGCGAATTCTTGCGCCAGTTGGATGGCCGCTTCTCGAGGATCATCTCCCACGTGCACTGGACATCGGCGCTCGTGAAGGGCTTGCCATCGTGCCACTTCACGCCTTGCCGCAGTTTCATGGTGAGCACCGTGTTGTCGGGACTCCACGACCATTCGGTCGCGAGATCCGGCCTGATCGATTCCGGCCGCGCCATCGGATCGTGCTGGTCGTAGACGACCAGATTGTTGAACACGGCCATGAAAGGCTGCATGGCGGTGATCGACGATTCCTCGTGCAGGGACCCGCTGCTCGGATTTTCCCGAAGCGGCATACGCAGCGTGCCGCCTGCTTTCTGCGCGAGAGCCGCGGGGGCAAGCGATACGAGCACGGCCAGAACGACCCATCTGCACATCGACTGCATCAGCTTCATTTTTTCACTCCTCCTTTAACGCGCAGCTCGAGCGACACCTGCTCAACAGACGCCTTTTTCTCGAAGCGCTTTCACCTGGTCCGCCGTGTAGCCCAGCAGACTCTCCAGCACCTCCTCCGTATGCTCGCCCAGGTGCGGGCCCCGCGTATGCACGCGGCTTTCCGTCCCGGACATGCGCACCGGCGCGCCCGGTGCTTTGATGTGTTTGCCCGCAACATCGATTTCGACGAATGCGCGACGTGCAGCGAGCTGCGGGCAGTCGTGTATCTCCTTCGCGGTCTGCACGGGCCCGACCGAAAACCCGAGCTTCACGAGGATCTGCGTTGCTTCCCAGGCTGTCTTGTCTGAGAGCCACTCTTCCAACGCCGTCTTCAGATATGGCTTCACTTCTCTGGCGCCCGGCCTTTCGTGGTCGTAACGTGGATCGTCGAAGTATTCGGGATGTCCTGCCATCTCCCACAAGGCTTTCCAGCGCTGCGGATAGCCCGCCCAGAGCGAGACGGCGATGTAGCCTTCGCCGCATTCGAGAATCGTGGTGAACGTGCCGAGCCAGCCTTCACCGCCGCGGCTCGGAGCGACGCCGGTCGTCGAATAATCGGAGACGGACTTATAGCAAAGCGCCGCGAGCGAGTCGTACATCGCGACGTCGATGAATTGGCCGAGTCCTGTTTTCTGCCGCTCCTGGATCGCCATGACGATGCCGAGCGCGCTCCAAAGCCCGGGCACCGTGTCGCCGACCGCCGCACCGACAAAGCAGGGCGGGGCGTCGGCTTCGCCGCTCAGCTCCGACAGCCCACCCATCGCCTGCGCGACAGCATTGTTGGCGGGCCACCTGGAGTAGGGCCCGTCGAGGCCTTTCATTTGTCCGAAGCCGCTGATGGCGGCATAGACGATCCGCGGATTCGCCTTGCGCAGCGTTTCGTATCCGAGGCCGAGCTTTTCCATCGTGCCGGGTGCAAAGTTTTCCAGCACGACATCGGCGCGCTTCACGAGATCGAGAAAGACGCGCTTGCCTTCGGGCGCCTTGAGATCGAGCGTGATGCCTTTGCGCGAGCGGCCGAGCGTATAGAAGAAGCTGCTCACACGATCCGAGCCCGGAATGAACGGGACGGTCGCCCGCCCGCGATCGCCCCCGCGCGGCGCTTCGACTTTGATGCACTCCGCACCGTAGTCGGCGAGGATCGCGCCGCAAAACGGGCCGGCGA
The DNA here is from genome assembly GCA_035650035.1 of Burkholderiales bacterium. Taxonomy (GTDB): domain Bacteria; phylum Pseudomonadota; class Gammaproteobacteria; order Burkholderiales; family SG8-41; genus JAQGMV01. The sequence goes on from DASRIK010000687.1 coordinate 2,684, forward strand.
TGATGTGGCTCAACTCCAGGACGAGAATGCCTTCGAGCGGCAGTGACATCAGTGCTGATTTCTGATCGTGTTGGCGGTGCGCGCCGGGGCGCTCGCGCGCTTTTTTGCGTACACGATTGTAGACAATCGAGCGGGCCGATGGCACGCTTCGGAGCATGAAAGTTTCGACCGTGCTCCAGTCATTCGCTGCGCTCGCTTTGTTGGCTGTCTCTTCCGCGGCCTGGTGCGCGGAGCAGCCTTATCCCAACAAGCACATTCGGCTCATCAGCCCGTACGCGCCCGGCGGCGGGAACAGCCTCATGGCGCGACTTGTCGGAGAGAGACTCACCGAAAGCTGGGGCCGGCAGGTGATCGTAGACAACCGTCCGGGCGGCAACACGATCATCGGCACTGCTGCGGCGGCAAAGGCGACGCCGGACGGCTATACGATGCTGCTCGCGGGCAGCAGTCACGTGATCGTGCCGCTCGCGATCGATACGCCCTATCACCCGATCAGGGATTTCGCTGCGATCGGCACAATCGCGAAGTACGAGCAGATACTCGTCGTGAATCCGTCGCTGCCTGCGAAGACGCTGCAGGAATTCATCGCGCTCGCGAAGTCGCGGCCGGGGCAGTTGAATTACGTGACTTTCGGCAGCGGCAGCTCGAGCCACCTCGCGATGGAACTTCTCAGCCTGACGACTGGAATCCGCATGCAGCACATTCCTCACAAAGGCACGGGACCCGCGCTGACGGATGTCATCGGCGGCCATGCGGACGCATTTCTCAGCACGCCGTCAGCGGCGATTCCTCACATCAGGAGCGGGCGGCTGAGAGCGCTCGCGGTGTCGGGTCAGGCGCGCTCGCCCGCCGTGCCCGACGTGCCGAGTTTCAGCGAAGCGGGCCTCCCCGGTTTCGAAGTGAGAAGCTGGTACGGCCTCGTCGCGCCGGCGGGAACGCCGAAGCCCATCGTCGAGAAAGTGTCCGGCGAGCTCGCGAGGATCATCGCCACGCCGGACATGCGCGACAAGCTGAGCACGCAGGGCGTGGAGCCTTACGCGAACAGCGCCGAAGGGTTCACCGCCCTGCTCAAGTCCGACATGGCCAAATGGGCGAAGGTGATCAAGGCCGCGAACATCAAGCTCGAGAATTGACGGACCTCACCGCACGGTTTTCCGCGCGATCACCACATTGTCCAGCACGAGGTTCTGCGTCCAGATCCAGCGCGCGCCTTCGAAAAGCTCGGGATAACGCGTGTAAGCCGGCAGGTTCGTGACACCGATCTCGCGATCCGTGAATTCCCATGCGCGTGGCCAGTGCGTGTCGTTGAACCGCGGCGATTGCCAGTTGGCGGGAATCGGGTAGTGCACGGCATAGCACTTGTCTTCGCAGGCTGGGCGCCGTGCGTAAGGATGCGTACGACCACCGGTCGCCGGCACGACGTCGCGGATATGGCCGCGCTCGACGACGTCAGTCGGATCCACCAGGGGACCGATATAGAACGTCTGTGCCTTCCAGGAGCTGTCGGTGACCGTGCCATCCGAAAAACGCGCGACCAGCCCGCCGTCGCCCGGATAGTACTTGTTGGTCTTCGGCGTGATCGGCACCGGAAAGACTTCCATGCCGAGCCCGAGATGCTCGTCCCAGTCAACCAGCAGGAACGCCAACGTATACGGCCGCTTGACCTTGAACTTCACGATCGACGAGTTGAACGGGGTGTACGGCGTGTTATCCACGGAGACGAGCTTCCCGTTTACGTACATCTCGTAATAGTTGTCGGCGACGACGAATCCCGTGATGACTTCGCCGTCCCGGTCGATCTCGATCACCGGTACCTTGTCGGTCGATACTGCCGCGGAATTCGGTGGCGTGATCTGGTTGCACTCGTTGTAAAGGTCGTAGCTCAGCGGCCCGAGCCCTTTCTGCAGCGCGGTCTCCGCAGGCATCGTGATGACGGTACCGTCGGTGGCGGTGATCAAACCCACGGCGGCAACGCGTACGTTCATTTTGGGATGCGTGTAGGCGCATTTCGTGAGGTTCTGCGCGATGACCTTCGTCGCGGTGCCCTGCGTGATCATGCGCTTCGGCGGTGTGGGATCGGCCGCGTCGACATCCGGTCCCATGGACGTGGTCTGACATGCAAGCACCGCCGCGCCCGCTACGACGGCCAACACGATGTTACGTACGCGCGCGAGCGCGCTTCCTGCTTCATTGCTCTTCATCGAGATCCTCCCCCGGAAAAATGCAGCATACCGTTTGCATGCATATCCTACATGCATCGTCCCGCCATTGCAGGCGCGACGCTGCGTCGGGCGGCCACACTGCGGCTGCGCTCCGGGCCTGATCCGAGGGCTTTTCGTCCGCCGTTTTCGTGTTCCCGCGTGGTGTGTAGACTCCCAAATGTGGAGGAGGAACATGGGCACGAAGCCGGCTGTGTACGCGCTCGCAGCGGCGCTGTTGGCGCCAGCGATCGATTCGGGAGCAGCTGACGACCCCAGGGCGGAGTACGAGCGCCGGGCGGCGGAACGCTACGTGACGCTGTTCCAGTCGCTGGATCTCAACAACGACCGCACGGTGTCGAAAGCGGAAGCGCAGGCTGATCTCAATTTCGCTCCCGTGTTCGACGAGATCGATATCAACCGCGACGGCGTGGTCACCGCAGCCGAATTGCAGCGCTTCCTCGAGCAGCGTTACGGCATGCGCGTCGAGTTTCGACGCTAGCGCGAGCGCGAGAGGTATCGCACGCCGACCCAGCCGGCGCGCGGGGCGCCCGGGCCGACGAACTGCTCGTTTCGCCAGTCGTCCGCACCGGCAATGAAGCGCCCCTGCGCATCGAAGCTGCTCCGCGCGAGCTGTCCTGCGGTCGCGTAGTCCTTGTTCAGCACATTGCTTACCTTGGCGAAAAGTTGCCAGGAGCGTCCGAGGTCGTAACTCGCGTCGAGATCGATCAACGCATACCCCGGGAGCTTGCCGGATCCATTGAAGCTCACGCCGTCGGGTCGGTGCGCATTGTTTTCGTTACCGCGCACGTACTGGCTCGCATAGGAACTCACGGTGGAGCCCACAGTCAAGCCGTCCAGCGGCCGCGCGAGCACGCGAAGCTTGAAGTTGTGAAGCGGAATACCGGGGATGCGGTTGCCTTGCGCGATCTCGATCTGCTCGGCGGCGCATCGAGGGCTCGTTCCCGCGGAACTGTTGCTCTCGGCCACGATACAGGCAGGCGTTTCGAACGTCGCCCGTACATAGCTGTAGCTGCCGTGCCAGTCGAGGCCCGCAGCACGCCCACTCGCCCCGACCTCGAGTCCCTTGCGCCGCGTGCGGCCGAAGTTCTGAAAGAAGCCGCGGCTTGCACTCGTCGAGGTGCCGACGAAAAGAATATCGTCGCGATTGTCTGTGCGGAACGCGCTCAGGTTCCAACGCCAGTCTCCTTGCGACCTGCCGCGGAGCCCAAGCTCGATCGTGCGCGCGACCACCTGCTTCAGGAACGGGTCGGATTGCAGCGCATTCGGCAAGGTACATGGCTGCGCCGGGTCGGCGCAGCCGAGCTCGATCGGGGAAGGTGCGCGGTTTCCCTGGCTCCAGCCGCCATAGGCGGTGAGCGCCGGGACGATCTGCCATGTGGCGCCGAATGCGGGGTTGAGCTTCCGATACGTGAAATCGCCGTTGAGATTCGGGACGTCGGGGCCGTTCAGCTCGTCCGTGGTCTCGACGCGCGTGACGTTGTAGCGCGCGGAGAGCGTCAGATGCAGGCTCTGCAGGAGCGCGTGCGTATGTGTGAAATACAAGCTCGACGTCCGGCTCTTGCCGCGAAGCTGCGCGTCGAGCTCGGGCGCCTCTAGCGCAACGACAGCGCGGCCAGCGCCGAGAATACCTTCGGCTTCGGTTTGCTCGAAGCGGCTGCGTCCGCGGTCCTGCGAAATACCGACCGAAAAGTTCGTGCTCGGCCCCACGTGACTCCATTGCAGCGCGACGCCCTGGGAGCGCTGGCGCGTGCGGGTGCGGTTCTCGACCGCCGGCTCGTCCGGGAGCTCTTCGAACTGGTCGTTGATGTCGCCGTTCAGCGTGCGCGTCCGGTTGTAGCGCTGATACAGCAACGCTGACACGCGCTCGTGCGCGCTCAACCAGTACGAAGCATTGAGCGCGCCCATCACCATTTCATTGCGCGTGATGTCCGGTCGCGTGTACACCTGCGCACGACGCACGGCGAGCATCGATTCCGGCAGCAGTCCGTGACCTGCGAGATTTGTTCGTGCGTAGGTCGTGGCAAGGTCCCACTCCAGTGCGCCGCGGCGCTGGCCGAGTTTCGCGAAGGCATTACGCACGCGTGATGTCGAGAAATCGCGCCAGCCATCTTCTTCGAAGCCTGTGATCGCGCCAAACGCATGGAACTCGCCGAATCTGCCGCCGTGCGCCGCGTCGAGCTTGCGTCTGCCGAACGAGCCGGCCGAGAGTGCCACTTCAGTGCCGGGGCTGCTGAGGCCGCTCCTGGTCTGGAGCGCCAGGGCACCGCCCAGCGTGTTGAGGCCGAAAAGCGGGTTCGATCCCGGCATGAGCGTGACGGAATCGATGGCAAACAGCGGGATCAGGTCCCAGTTGACGATGTCCCCGAAAGGCTCGTTTACCCGCACGCCGTCCTGATAAACGGACAGCCCTTGCGGCGTCCCTAACAGCGGGCTTGCGGTGAAACCCCGGTAGCTCACATCCAGCTGGAACGGGTTTCCCTGCACCTCGTTCACGTTGACACTGGGCAGGTGCTGCGACATTGCCTCGGGCAGCGTGACGCTCTGCGACCGGCGCAGCGTCGCCGAATCGATTGTCTGCACGTTCGAGGGCACCTGCTCTCGCGGAACGTCAGTGCCGGGCAACGGGGTCGAGCCGATGACCTCCACCGGGGCGAGCCGTACGGGCTCGGCTGCAGGCGCGAAAGTACCGACACACAGCCACGCCGCCAACGCTGCGGCGCCGTGCGTAAATCGCTCGACCAAGATTGAGGGTTCTCTATTTTGCGTTTCGCCGTATGATCGCACAGCTCTCGGAGCGCGTTAACATTACGCCCTTTGTAAGAGTGCCTCATTATGTTAGGCACTCTAAGCACCGTCCCGAGGCTTTCATGGCTTCCGCAACGCCGGCAACGATCTATCTCAAGGACTACACGCCGCCTGCCTTCCTCATCAGCTCGGTCGATCTCGACGTTGCGGTGTTCGAGGAGCATACGCGCGTGGCATCCCGCCTTCACGTGCAACGCAATCCTGCCGCGGCGGATCCCGCCGCGGCCCTCGTGCTCGACGGTGAGGAGCTCGTGCTGGAATCGGTATCTCTCGACGGGCATCGGCTGGAGGAGGGCACCTATACCCTGACGAGCGAACGTCTCACCATCCCCGGCGTGCCGGACGCGTTCGTGCTCGAGACGGTGTGCCGCATCCGGCCTCAGGACAACACGAAGTTGAGCGGCTTCTATGTGTCGAAGGACGGCTGCTTCACGCAATGCGAGGCGGAGGGCTTTCGACGCATCACGTTCTTCATCGACCGGCCCGACGTCATGTCCCGTTACACGGCCACACTGCATGCCGACAGACGTCGGTATCCGGTGCTCCTCTCGAATGGCAATCTGGTCGACTTGGGAGACGAGGTTAGCTCTTCGGGGGCGCCGCGGCATTGGGCAAAGTGGGTCGACCCGTTTCCCAAGCCCTCGTACCTCTTTGCGATGGTCGTCGCGAAGCTCGACGTACTCGAAGACACGTTCGTCACGCGTTCGGGTAAACACGCACGGCTCGCAATCTATGTGGAACCCGGCAAGCTCGATCAGGCGGACTTTGCGATGCAGTCGCTCAAGAAGGCGATGAAATGGGACGAGGACGTCTTCGGCCTCGAGCTCGATCTCGACCAGTATATGATCGTCGCCGTCGGCGACTTCAACATGGGCGCGATGGAGAACAAAGGGCTCAATATCTTCAACACGAAATACGTGCTGGCGCGGCCGGACATCGCGACGGACATCGACTACCAGAATATCGATCGCGTGGTCGCGCACGAGTACTTCCACAACTGGACGGGCAATCGCGTCACCTGCCGGGACTGGTTTCAGCTTTCTCTGAAAGAAGGACTCACGGTATTCCGCGATCAGGAATTCGGCGCCGACGTTTATTCAAGGTCCGTGCAGCGCATACGCGAAGTGCGCGATCTGCGTGCACGGCAGTTTCCGGAAGACGCGGGTCCGATGGCACATCCCGTGCGCCCCCAGTCCTACATGGAGATCAGCAACTTCTACACAGCGACCGTCTATCAGAAAGGGGCGGAAGTCGTGCGGATGATTCACACGCTGATCGGCGCCCGGAATTTCCGGAAGGGCATGGATCTGTACTTTCAGCGGCACGACGGCCAGGCGGTGACCACGGACGATTTCGTGCAGGCGATGGCCGATGCCTCGGGTGTGGATCTCACACACTTCAAGCGCTGGTACGATCAGGCCGGCACGCCCACGCTCGAAGTGACGGACACGTACGACAGCAAATCGAAACGATATACCGCGACGATTCGCCAGTCGTGTCCGTCTACGCCAGGCCGGCTGACGAAAGCGCCTTTCCACATCCCGCTCGTGCTGGGGCTGGTGGCGGCCGACGGGACCGATATTCCGCTGCAGCTCGAGGGAGAGAGTGCCGCACCAGCGAGCACGCGTGTGCTGTCGGTGACGCAACCCGAGCACCGCTTCACTTTCGTGAACGTCGCAGAGCGCCCGGTGCCGTCGCTCGCCCGGAACTTCTCCGCGCCGGTGACTCTGAAATACGACTATGACGTGCCTCGCCTTACGCACCTCATGGCGAACGATACCGACGCCTTCAATCGCTGGGAGGCGGGTCAGCGGCTCGCGACGACGCTCATGCTGAAAAGCGTCGAAGATCTTCAGGCCGGCCGGTCGTTCGGCGCGCCGGAAGCGTTCATCGATGCGTTCGGACGTGTGCTCGCCGATGCGCCGCGCGATCCGGCCTTTGCAGCCGAGGCCTTGACGCTGCCTTCGGAGACCTTCATCGCCGAGCAGATGGACGTCGTCGATCCGGATGCCATCCATGCGGTGCGCACGCGATTCGCCCGCAAGATCGGCGAAGTGCTCGCGGACGAGCTGCTTGCCGCGTACCGCGGCAACGCAGTGCCCGGTCCATATAGCCCGGACGCTGAATCAGCCGGCAGGCGGGCGCTTCGCAATCTCTCTCTCGCCTATGTCATGGAAGGTGGCACGCAGGCTGCGTGCGATCTCGTGTTCGAGCAGTTCAGCACGGCCGGCAACATGACCGACGCCATCGCGGCGCTCCTCGTGCTGGCGGATTTCGACTGCGGCGAGCGCACGAAAGCGCTCGAAAGCTTCTACGAACAGTGGAAAGACGAGCCCCTCGTCATCGATAAATGGCTGCGCGCGCAAGCCATCTCGCGTCTTCCCGGGACGCTTGCCGAAGTGAAGCGCCTCACCGGGCATCCCGCGTTCTCCATTCGCAACCCGAACAAGGTCTATGCGCTGATCGGCGGATTCAGCATGGCGAATCATGTTCGATTCCACGCGGCGGACGGCAGCGGCTACGACTTCGTCGCGGATCAGGTGATCGCGCTCGATGCGCTGAATCCCCAGGTCGCCGCGCGAATCGCCCGCGCTTTCGATCGCTGGCGAAAGTTTGACTCGATTCGGCAGGCCCATGCGCGCGCGGCACTCGAGCGCATAGGCAGGACCACTGGCTTATCGAAGGACGTCGCGGAGATCGCGACCAAGGCGTTGTCATGAGGCGCGCGCTTGGCGGGCACGTCATTTGCGTCGGGGTCACGGATACTGCGGAGGCGAGAAATAAAGCCCGGCATCGTGCGATGTCCCCCGGCGCTGAATTCTTCCTATTAGCACCCGCTCACCGCGTTTATGGCACCTGACGAGAAGCTCAACTTACCTTTTCGCTGGGAGTTCTCACCGGTCCGCCACGGCGCGGACGGATCGATCCGCTGGAGATGGAAGACCTACACGCAGTCCG
>DASRIK010000688.1:0-9768 GCA_035650035.1 Burkholderiales bacterium
CGCTTCGTAGCGCGGCAGATTGAGGGCTTCCGCGACCGTCGGCAGGTCGGGAAGCGTGGGAAAGCGCTTTGGCGTCGTCACGGCAAGCGCTCGCAACTTTCCGGCCTTGATGTAAGGCAGCGCGCCTTGCGTGCCGGAGAGAATCGCCGGAACGCGTCCGCCGAGAACGTCAACGAGTCCCGGCGGCCCACCTTTGTATGGGACATGATTGAGCTCGATGCCGGCAAGACGATTGAGCAACTCGGCGCCGAGGTGCTGCATGCTGCCCACCCCTGAAGAAGCGTAATCGATCTGTTTCGGCTTCGCCTTCGCGATCGCAATGAGGTCTTTCATGCTCTGCGCCGGGAACGAAAGGTTCACGAGCCAGATATTCGGCGACTGCGTAAGCTGCGTAATCGGCGAGAAATCGCGGACCGCGTCGAAGGGTGCGCGGCGGCTCACGATCGGAGCAGTGATCGTATCGATCGCGCAGAGCAGCATCGTGTAGCCGTCCGGCGTCGCCTGCTTCACCAGCTCGGCACCCAGCATGCCGGCGGCACCGGGCCGGTTATCGACGACGAAGGTCTGCCCCACGTTCTCGCCGAGCCTTTGCGTGATGAAGCGACCGATCGTATCGGACCCGCCTCCCGTCGCCTGTGGAATGATGAGCCGGATCGGCCGCTGCGGATACGGCGCCTCGCCTGCCGACACAGCGGAAACAGCGAACGCCATCAACGCCACGAACATCAAGCTTTTCATCTCGCTCCTTACAGTTGCTGCGGCTACACCGGCCGCTCGGGGCCCACCGTCAACCGCCGCATTTCGCGCCGCACGCCGGGATAGTCGTTGACGGCATTGTGAAGCGTGATGCGGTTGTCCCAGATCGTGAGCTGTCCCGGTTCCCAGCGAACGCGACAGCTGAACTCGGGCCGGGTGCAGTGATCGTCGAGCCAGTCGATGAGCGGCTTGCTTTCTTCTTCGGTGAAACCGTCGAATCGAATCGTGTGAAGCGAGCTCACATAGAGCGACTTGCGGCCGGTCTCGGGATGCGTGCGTACGATCGGGTGCTTCGACTCGTATGCGTCAGCCTTGTCGATGTTCTGCGCAGCCACGGACACGCCGCTGAAGCGGGCCGCACGCCCGCCGGCGTGCCTGTTCTTCATGCCCCCGCTGCAGACGCCGACAAGACAACCGAGCAATCTCTTCATGCCGTCGGAGAGCGCATCGTAAGCAGCCGCAGTGTTCACGTAGAGCGTATCCCCGCCTTTTGGCGGCGTTTCGAGCGCATACAGGAGCGTCGCGCGCGGCGGCTTGTCCAGATACATCGTGTCGGTATGCCAGCCTTCGCCGAAGACATGCTTGTCGTGCGGCTCTTTGATGACGGGCGTGATGTAGGGATAACCATCGATCCCTTGCGCGAACGGGTAATAACACGGGTCGCCGAATTTTCCGCCGACGCGCATCATGTCGTCGGGCGAAAGAGTCTGGCCGCGGATCGCGATCACGTGGTATTCCAGGAACGCCTGCCGCAGCTCGTTCCACACGGGACTGTCGTCGCGGTCCCCGAGATCCGCGCCGTAGATCTCCGCGCCGAGCGCGCCTGCGATCGGCCGCACGTCCAGGGTCCTGTAATCCATCGGATTTCGCGACGATACGTCCGTTGTATGCGATGGACATCAATCTATCATAAGATGGCCGCACGCTTTCACCCGGGAGGACGATCATTGCACGACTCGAAGCGATCAAGAGCAAAGATCAAGTGGCACCCGAGCACCATCGGATTTTCGATGCCGTGGTCAAAAGCCGCGGCGCGGTGCAGGGACCGTTCACGATGCTGCTTCACTGCCCGCCGCTCGCCGAGCATTTCGTGAACATCGGTGGCTATGTCCGTTTCGAAGGCAAGCTCGATCATCGCGTGCGCGTACTGGCCGCGATGACCGTCGCGCGCGAATTCGACGCGCTCTACATCTGGGGCGCGCAGACAGGCTCGGCGCGACGCCAGGGCGTTCCGGAATCGACGATCACTGCGATACGCGAACAGCATTCGCGCGGCGTCCCGGCCGAAGACGCGCAGATCATCGACTTCACGCGCGAGTTGATCCGCAAGCACCGCGTCGACGACGCGAAGATGAAAGCGCTGCTGGATCGCTTCGGCAGAGAGCAGCTCGTCGAGCTCACCGGCACCATCGGCTACTACAGCATGCTCGCTATGACGGCGAACGCGTGCGAGCTGGAGCCTGCGCAGGGCGCCGAAGTCCTGAAGGCCTGAGGAGGAAGGATGCTGATCGTCGATTCACAGATCCACATCTGGCAGAACGGGAAAATGAGCCCGCACCATCGCCAGATTCCGACGTATTCGATCGAGGACGCGCTCGCGGAAATGGCTTCCGCAGGCGTAGACGCTGCGGTGATTCATCCACCGAGCGCGCTCGGGGAAGCTGTCAACGAGTACGCGGTGGAGGCGGTACGCCGTCATCCTGACAAATTCTGCATTCTCGGCCATTTCGATCTGCAGAGCCCGAAGCGCGAGGAAATCGTCGCGCATTGGCGCGAACGGCCCGGCATGCTCGGCTTTCGCTTCACGTTCAACGAGCCGCATCAGAAATCCTGGTGGACCGACGGGTCGCTCGACTGGTTCTGGAAAGCGTGCGAGCGCGAGAACCTGAGGATCGGGCTGCTTGCGACGGGGCCGAACATTCCCGTCTTCGCAAAAATCGCCGAGCGGCATCCCGGCCTGAAGATGCACATCGATCATATCGGGCGCGGCGGCGGTCGGGCCGACAAGAAAGACGATGCGGCCTATGCGGATCTTTCGGAAATGCTTGCGCTCGCCCGGTTACCCAATGTTGCCGTGAAGCTCTCGGGCGCGCCCAGCACATCGAGTCAGCCGTATCCGTACAAGAACATTCACAAGTACCTGCAGCAGATCATCGAGACGTTCGGTCCCGACCGCTGCTTCTGGGGTACCGACGTCACACGCATGCCCATTTCGTATCGGCAATGCGTAACGATGTTCACGGAAGAGATGCCGTGGCTCAAAGGCCGCGATCTCGAGCGGGTAATGGGCGGCGCGATCGTGGACTGGTTGGGCTGGAGGCGGCCGGCAGCCGCGTGAGTCGCTGACGAACAATTGCCGCGCGCCACGGCGTGCCGTGACGCGGTTACGGCGCCAGCGTGCGCTTCACCGCGTCCGCGAGCGCCGCATGCGCTGCGGTATCGCGAGGCTGGCGCACCACGCGCGCGGCGGCTTCTGCAACGCGCGGGTCTACGCCGGGCTGATTCTTGGCTGCGACGAGCGCGTCCAGCAGCAATTCGTTCGCCGGGCTGTCTTGGAGCGCGACCGCATATTCGGCCACGGCTTCATTGACGCGCCCCTGCCGCTGCAGCGCCAAAGCGAGATTGCGGTTCGCCTCCCGGTGCTGCGGGTTCAGGCTCAGCGTTTTCCGCAAGCCCGCCTCGGCGCGCACGTAGTCGCCTTGTGTCGCCCAGACGACGGCCTGGTTGTGATGCGCGTCGGCATACGTTGGTCTCAAGCGTATGGCTTCGGCAAAGCGCCGCATCGCTTGGTCGGTCTGCCCGTTCCTGAGCTTCACCAACGCGAGGTAGTTCTGTACCTCGGCGACGCTACGTCCACCCGCATGTTCGTCGACGAACGTCCAAAGCGTGTCCGAATCGCGCCACGCGCGGGCAAGCGTCCGGCTCTGCGTGGAGAGCCCGATGACGAGTACGGCGGTCATTGCCGCAGCGACGGCAGCGCCGGCGCGGCGCCACAGCGGCGGACGGTCTGTCAAGCGCGCTCGAAGACGCAGTATCACCCAGGCGAACAGCACATGCAGTCCCATGATCGGCACGTAGCTATAGCGGTCCGCTGCGAGCTGCGCGCTGTATCTCACCACGCCGAGCGTCGGCGCGAGCAACACGAGGTAGCTGAACCATGCGAGGGTGAGCGCCGGCCAGCGCTGGGGATATGTGAACAGCACCGCTGTCACAGTCAGCACCCACACAATGCTGAATGACACCGACGGCGACCCGAGGTCGACATACGGCAAGGCCGCGTAATACGGGCTGACCCCGACGGGTACCAATGTCTTTTCGACATACAACGCGATTGCCTGGCAAGACTGGGCCAACTGCGGGAGCGTCAATTTGGGCGTAGGCATGGCGACGCCATCGACCATCGAGCCGTGCTGTTTCGCGGCAAACGCGATTACCGAGAAGGCGAGTGACAGCGCGAAGAACGGCAGCTTCTCGATCCACAAAGCGCGATTCTCGCGAGCGATCCAGCCCCAGCGTGCCACCGCGAAGCGCCGCAACGGATAGCCGTCGAGCGCGAGCAACACGAGAGGCAGGCCGATCGCCATCGCTTTACTGAGCAGCGCCGCCACAAACAGCGCCAGCGATATAAGCAGCCAGCCGCGGTGTGCGTCATGAGGCCCGCCGGAAGCGGGCACGGCACGCAAATAGGCGAGCACCGACAGCAGGCAAAACATGGCGCATGGCAAATAGCTCTGGCTCGACACCCACGCTACGGCTTCCGTTCGCAGCGGATGAACCGCGAAGAGCACCGCCGTCAACGCCGCGGCCGCCGCGGTCGCGCGTGGAAACGCGTCGCAGGTACGCGGGTCTCCGCGTTTCAGCAGGGTGAGCGTCAGCACGTAGACCAGCACGGCGTTGACACTGTGCAGGACCATGCTGACGACGTGGTAGCCGCGCGGCTCGAGTCCCCATCCGAGATATTCGAGCTCGAACAAGAGCCAGCCCAGCGGCTGATAGACGCCGAGGAGAAAGGTCGTCCACGCCCAGCGGAAGTAGCTCCATCCCCAACCCTGAAAGTTGAGATTCCGGACGATGTTCTTTTCATCATCCCAATCGACGAAACCATTGTTCAGCACCGGCAGGAAAGCGACGAACGCCAGCACCGCTACGCAAGCGCCGAGACCCAAGAGAAGCCACCGGGTGCCCGCCGGCGTTGTGCGGTTGCCATCTGCATCCGGAATACGCAGAGCCGCCGTGTTCATCGTTTGCATCACCGGATCGTATCGGAGCTCCGTCTTGATGCCGGCGGAGCCGACGTAACCTTCGGGGGCGCCCCGAATGTCCAGTATGTATTCAGAAAATAATTCACGAGCATGGCAGGAATGATGCCGGCAAGCTGATGCAGTTGCGGCGAGCCGTCGGGCCGTGCGATCGAGAGGGCGACGAAGATCGTGTAGCTCACGAGCAGCGCCAGCAGCGAAACGATGTTGAAGCGCAGGCCCCGCACCGGCAGCACCCCGGTTTTCTCACGCCAGCGAAACGTCCAATAGTTGTTCAGCAAGAAATTGGAAATGATCGAGGCCTCGATCGCGATCGGCGACGCGAGGTACTTGTTCACGCCCGCGTGCAGCAATAGCGTCAGTATCAGCAGATTGACGACCACGCCGCTCGCCCCGACGATCGCAAACTTGATGAACACGCGCGAGCTGTAGAAGCGGATCCACCAGACGTTCCAGACGAACTCGACGATGTCACGAAGCCCGAGCTTGGACGTGCCCACCGAGCGATCGATGAAGTCGACGGGAATCTCCATCACGCGCGCGCCGCGAGCGACCGCCGCGTGCAGCAGCGCCACCTGGAACGCATAACCCTGGACGCGCAGCGCGTCGAGATCGATCGTGCGCAACAACGAAACACGGATCGCGCGAAAACCCGCCGTGCAATCGCGCACGCGATGGAGGCCGGCGATGTAGCGGGCAGCGAGGTTGCCGAACAGCGAATTGAGCTTGCGGTGGAACGCCCATTCGCTCGGTATGGAGCCGCCGCTCACATATCGACTGCCGATGGCGAAGTCCGCCCCGGCTTCGATTGCGCTCAGGAGGCGCGGCAAATCTTCCGGCTTGTGGGAATGGTCCGCATCCATTTGGACGATTACATCGGCATTCATCGTGGCAAGCACGTTACGGAAACCGCGGATGTACGCCGCGCCGAGGCCGTGCTTTTCACCGCTCAGCAGATGCAGATCCGGGAAGTGCGACTGCATCTGCATGACGACATTCGCCGTGCCGTCCGGCGAATTGTCATCCACGACGAGAACCTGAGGCGCACAGCCGGCCGAACGGAGTTGCTCGAAAATGGCCGGTATCAGTGGGGCGATGTTTCCCCGCTCGTTATAAGTGGGTACCACCACGACGACATTCATCGCCTCGAGTTTAACGGACGGCGGTCACTCCGCTTTCGGCGGCCACACCGGCTGGTGATAGCCGAGCGGCACCATCGGGCGCGCCCATCGCGGCGGCGTTTCGGAGAGCCGGAGCACCGGGGCAAGATGCTGCAACCGCCCCACCGGCGTACTCGTGACCATGGACCAGCGGTCGAGCTCCGCCGGCGTGAATTCCTTCGCCACGTCTCGCAGCTGCGCTTCTGGAACTTGTCCACGCTCGACGAGCCAGCGGCCGACTTGCGCGAGCGAGATCCGCACGAGCCAGCTCCCGCCTTCGCGCGCGCGGCGAGCGAGCGCGACCATCGCACCGGTCGCCATGAGATAGCCGGTGAGGAAGTCGATCGCGGAGACGGGGTAGAACTGCGGCCCCGGTCTCGCGCCGGGAAAAAGCTCGCCCTGCCGGTGCGTGATGCCGCTCACGGTCTGAATCACGGTATCGAAACCGCGACGTGGCGCCCACGGACCCACGTGACTGAACGCGCTGAGCGACACGACCACGATGCCCGGCCGCATCCCGGCGAGCGCTTCCGGCGAGAAACCGCGGCCCCCGAGCGTGCCCGGACGATAGCCTTGCGAGAAGACGTCAGCCTCACGAATGAGGCCGCGCAGAGTCTCTTTGTCTTTTTCTTCGCGGAGATCGAGGTGCGCCGAAAGCTTGCCGTGGCCCGTGTCGTATTCCTGGCGGCCCAGACTTGGCAGGTGCGCCGCGGAGATCTTCAGGACGTCGGCGCCCTGTTCGGCGAGCGTGCGTGCGCAGGTCGGCCCGGCTATCACCCGGGTGAGATCGAGCACGTGGATGCCCGACAGCGGACGGTCACCCGCAGGAAGATCTTCGGGCGCACTTTCTCCGATTTTGATGATCTCCATGAGCGGCAACGCAGCGACGGCTTTTGCCTGCGGGTGCTGCGCCCACTCTTCCATCGTGCGCACCATGCCGCCGGCGCCCTTCGCCGCGATGATCGCCTCCTCGAGCTCGAGCGCGTCCCATTGCGCCACGGCTTTTCGCACTGCATCCGGCTCGGCGGGCACACCCAGCACTTTGAGGGCGGCGTCACGATGGTTCGGAAAATTCGCGTGGATGTAGCTCCACCGCCCGTTTTTCGCGGGATACACCCCGGCGACCGGACCGCTGCCAAACGGTACCGCCTGGCCGTCGACCTTCAGATAGGTGCCGCTGCGTAGCGACGCCGTCGCCTGCCGCGTGTCGATGCCGATTTGCTGCTGGCGCCCGGTGCGCAGTTCCCATAGGTCCGACACCGCCAGACCGACGACCCCGAGCGCCGCAGTGCTCGTCTCGGTGATCCTGAATGACGTCGGCAGCACCGGATCGCTGCCGCCCGTGATCTCGATGGCGCGAGTGCGTTCTTCAGGCCAGCCGCCGATGGGAAGGATCGTGCGCAGAGCATCGTTGATCATGGAACACTCCCGGGGGTTTTCGTCTTTTGTGTCACGACATTGTAGGTCGGTTTCTGAGCGGGCAATCGCTTGGTATGATGCGTGCGCCCTGTCGTGCCTGAACGGAGATATGCGATGCGCAAGCTAGCGAAAGGTGCCGTGCTCGCCGTACGCGCAATTGGCGGATTGCATGTCGTTACGCTCGCGTGGGACTTCGTCGAAGGCAAGGAAACGAAACGCGACGGATTGCTCGGGTTCGCGATCGAGCGCTCCGAGCTCGAGAAAGGCAAGGTGATCGAGCGCTATTTTCTGCGGGGCCTCAAACGATTCCAGCATAAGGACGAAGGCGTCGCGCCGGGGACGCCGCTGCCGACATCGGAGCATCCAATCCAGTCCTTTCAGTGGGGCGATTACACGGCCAGACCGGCGAGGACCTATCGCTATAGGGTGGTACCTATTTACGGCAAGCCGAAGCTTCTCGAGCTGGACAATGCGTCGGCGACAACTGTCCAGATCCGGACGGAAGCCGAAGCCGGCCGCGCAGGGAGTGCCGGCCGCGCGGCGCACGATATCTACTTCAACCGGGGCGCGGCGGGCTCCCAGGCCTATGCCCGGAAGTTCAAGACCAAACCGGACGAGACCAAACCGGAATCCGAGCAGATGGTGTGGCTCTCTCGCGGTTTGTACGAGGCGCTGCTCGCGTTCATCGCGCGCGCGGCGGGTAAGGACGCGAAGAACTACAAGCTCCGCGCGATGCTCTACGAGTTCCGCTATCTGCCCGTCGGCAAGGCGTTCGCCGCTGCGCGCAAAGCCGGTGCGGACGTCGCGATACGATATGAAGCACAGTCGTACGCCGAAGAAAACGAAGGCATGATCGCCAAAGCCGGCATCAAGCCGATCTGTAAGCCCCAGAAGGCGCGGCAGGGGATTCGCCACAACAAGTTCATCGTGCTGATCCATAAAAACAAGCCACTCGCGGTCTGGACAGGCTCGACCAATATTTCAGCCGGCGGGATTTTCGGACATTCGAACCTGGGGCATGTCGTCTGGAACGAGGCCATCGCGCAAAGTTTTCTCGACTACTGGAACCGGCTCGCGGACCCGAACGTCACGCGCGGTCCGCTGGTCGACGCGAACGTGCAGGCGGAACAAACGCCACAACCCGGTTTTGCACCGCCGAAAGACCGGATTCTCACGTTGTTCAGCCCCCGTGACGACAAGGAGACGCCGAATACCCTGCGCTGGTACGCCGATCTCATGGGCTCGGCGAAGCGGGTTATATGCATGACGTTCGCGTTCAATCTCGACGACCTCTTTTTCAAGGTGCTTCTGCGCAAGGACGAGACGCTTCGCTATGCCGTGTTCGACGACAATCTGAAGACCGATGTCGAGGAGCAGATCGACCTCGTCAGGAATACGGTGATCGCGGCCGGCGCGAAGCTCTCGAAAGGAGACCTGGAGAACTTCATCGGAGAAAGCCTCACGGGATTCAACAGCAACCAGTACATCCACGACAAGTTCATGCTGGTCGATCCCTTGGGCGACGATCCGGTCGTGGCGACAGGGTCGGCGAATTTCAGTCTGTCTTCACAGACGAACAACGACGAAAACATGCTGATCGTCCGCGGAGACACGCGCGTCGCGGACATCTACTTCGGCGAGTTCATGCGCATTTTCGATCACCTCTATTCGCGCTACATCGTCGGAAAAATGAAAAAGCTCGGGACCCAGAACCCCGACGCCGGCTTTCTCAAGGAGACGGCGGCGGAATGGGCGCCGCAACACTTCGCGAAAGGCCGCAAGGCGCTGCGCAGGCGTTATTTCATGGGCGCGTGAGAACGCGCCTACGCGCGGCCGAAATCGCTTTCGTAAAGCGCGTCGAGACGACTCAGCACATCCGGCGGAAGCGGCCCCATCTCCGCTGCGTGCAGCGCCTCGTCGATATGGTGAAGCTCGGCACTCCCGATCACGGCGCACGATATGTTGGGGTTCGACAGCACGAAACGAAGCGCGACCTGCGCGCGCGTGCCGTGCCCGGTCCCGATCGCCTCGAACACGGCCCTGGTCTTGCGTTCGTCCCCGGCAACGCTCGTGTCGGCAATGAGAACGCTCTCGCGTCCCGTCCGCTCGTCGCTGGCGATCACCCCGGCGGCGAAAATGCGAATGGCCATCACCGCGACACCATTGGCGCGGCA
>DASRIK010000689.1:0-6092 GCA_035650035.1 Burkholderiales bacterium
GTACTTTGAGGTCCTTTGCGAGGACGGGTTTCTGCTCGCGTGTATAGCCGACCACGATGTTTCCGAGCCGGTTCTTGAGGTCCTTCAGCGACGTTGCGAGGCAGAAAATCGCCATGACTTCGCTCGCCACGACAATATCGAAGCCGTCCTGCCGCGGGTAGCCGTTGCCGGGGCCGCCGAGCGAACAGACGATGTCACGCAACGCGCGGTCGTTCATGTCGATTACGCGCTTCCACGCGATGCGCCGCACGTCGATGCCGAGCTCGTTCCCGTGGTGGATGTGATTGTCGAGGGCAGCAGCGAGCAGGTTGTTCGCGAGCGCGATCGCGTTGAAGTCGCCGGTGAAATGCAGGTTGATATCTTCCATCGGGACGACCTGCGCGTAGCCGCCGCCCGCTGCGCCGCCTTTCATGCCGAACACCGGGCCGAGCGAAGGCTCGCGCAGGCAGATCACCGCTTTTTTGCCGATGCGGTTCAGCGCATCGCCGAGTCCGACCGTCGTGGTGGTTTTTCCCTCACCCGCCGGGGTCGGGCTGATCGCCGTCACGAGAATGAGCTTGCCGTCTTTGCGTCCCTGCAGGCTGTCGACGTAGCCCAGCGAAATCTTGGCCTTGTAGTGGCCATACGGCTCCATCGCGTCTTCGGGTATGCCCAATTTCGCGGCGAGCTCGGTCGCGCGCTGCATTTTCGCCTGTTGGGCGATTTCGATATCGGATAACGGCATCTTGCGTTTCCCTTTGTTATTGAGTCTTTTCGAGCTCGGCTAGCGCTTGACCCCCACCGTAACTCGAGCGCGGCGTCAATTCACCTCCGCGCATCACTTTCACCGCGCAGTACTTGAACTCCGGAATCTTGCCGAAAGGATCGAGCGCGGAGTTCGTGAGCAAGTTCGCCGCGGCCTCGTAAAAACAAAACGGAATGAATACCGAGCCTCGCGGCGAGCCGTCGTCGGCACGTGCGTAGAGCGAAATGATGCCGCGCCGGGACTCGACGGTTATGACGTCTCCCGCTTTGGCACCGATCGCATCGAGATCGAGCGGATGCATGAGCGCCGTCGGATCGGGCTCGATCGCATCGAGCACGCCGGCGCGCCGCGTCATCGCCCCCGTGTGCCAGTGCTCGAGCTGCCTTCCCGTGATCAGCACGAACGGGAACTGCGCATCGGGCCGTTCGGCGGCCGGAATGATATCGGCCGGCACGAACTTCGCGCGCCCGCTGGCCGTCGGAAACCGTTCGGTGAACACGACGGGCTCGCCCGGATCGCCTTCTTTCTCGCACGGATAGGTGACCGAGCTTTCCGCCTCGAGACGCTCCCACGTGATACCTGCGATCGAAGGCATCGCGCGGCGCATCTCGTTGAACACGTCGGCCGGACCGCCATAGCTCCAGTCGCAGCCCAGGCGTCCCGCGATTTCCTGAATGATCCAGAGGTCCGGTTTCGCCTCGCCCGGCGCATCGAGCGCTTTGCGCCCGATCTGTACCATGCGATCGGTGTTCGTGACCGTGCCGTCTTTCTCTGGCCACGCGGTCGCGGGAAGGATGACGTCCGCGTGATAGCACGTCTCCGTCAGGAAAATCTCCTGCATCACGAGCCAGTCGAGCTTTGCGAGCGCTTCACGCGCGTGGTTCGCATCCGGATCCGACATCGCCGGATTTTCGCCCATCATGTACATGCCGCGGATCTCGCCGTCGAGAATTGCATGGATGATCTCGACGACCGTGAGGCCCGGCTTCGGATCGAGCGGTACGCCCCAGAGCTGTTCGAAGCGCGCGCGCGCTTCGGCGTTGTCGACGCGCTGGTAGTCCGGAAACACCATCGGGATCAAACCGGAATCGGACGCGCCCTGCACGTTGTTCTGGCCACGGAGCGGATGCAAGCCCGTTCCCGGCCGGCCTACTTGCCCCGTCATGAGACAGAGCGCGATGAGGCAGCGCGCGTTGTCGGTGCCGTGTACGTGCTGCGAGATCCCCATGCCCCAGAGAATCATCGAGCCTTTCGATGTAGCGAAAAGCCGCGCGACTTCCCGTATGGTTTCGGCGGGGATGCCGCAGACCGGCGCCATCGCTTCGGGGCTGTATCCGGCCACGTTCTTCTTCAGCTCTTCGTAACCGGAAGTCCGGTCCTGGACGAACCGCTCGTTCACCAGGCCTTCCTGGACGATGGTGTGCATGATCGCGTTGAGCAACGCCACGTCCGTGTCGGGCTTGAACTGGAGCATGTGTGTCGCGTGACGGGACAGCTCCGATCGCCGCGGGTCCGCGTAAATCAGCTTTGCGCCGTTCTTTGCCGCATTCTTGATCCACGTCGCCGCCACCGGATGGTTCGAAATCGGGTTGGCGCCGATGAGGAAAATCACTTCCGCGCGCAAAACGTCGTTCACCTGATTCGAAACGGCGCCGGAGCCGATGCCTTCGAGCAATGCGGCGACACTCGATGCGTGGCAGAGCCGGGTGCAGTGATCGACGTTGTTCGAGCCGAAGCCGGTGCGAACGAGCTTCTGGAAGAGATACGCTTCCTCGTTCGTACCTTTCGCCGATCCGAAGCCGGCGAGCCCCCCAGGCCCATGCGTGTCGCGGATCGCTTTCAATCTGCTCGCGGCGAGATCGAGCGCTTCATCCCACGTCGCCTCGCGGAAGTATTCGAGCGGCTTCGACGGATCCATCGTGAAGTCCGCGTGTTTGGGTACGCCAGGCTTCCGGATGAGCGGTTTCGTGAGCCGCTGCTTGTGGTGGACGTAATCGAAACCGTAACGGCCTTTCACGCAGAGTCGGCCATGGTTGGAAGGCCCGTCCCGCCCTTCGACGTGCAGGATGTTGTTCTCTTTTATGTTGTACGTGAGCTGACAGCCCACGCCGCAATACGGGCAAACCGAATGCACCTGCTTGTCCGGCTTGACGAGTCCCACATCCCGGGCGGGCATGAGCGCCCCTGTAGGACACGCCTGGACGCATTCGCCGCAGGCCACACAGGTGGACCCGCCCATGGGATCGTCTAGATCGAACACGATTTTCGAATGCTCGCCGCGATACGCGTAACCGATGACGTCGTTCACCTGCTCCTCGCGGCACGCCCGGACGCAGCGCGTGCACTGGATGCATGAATCCAGATTGACGGCGATTGCATAGTGCGAGAGATCCGGCGCGGGAGTGTGCCGGGGCGCGAAGCGGGGCTTACACACCTGGAGCGCTGTCGCCCATTGGTCCAGCTCCGAGTCGAGCGTGTGTCGCTTCTCCGGAATGTCCGCGAGCAGGAGCTCGAGCACCATTTTCTGCGAATGCAGCGCGCGCGCGCTGTCGGTCGTCACTTCCATGTCCGGCGCAGGCTTGCGGCAGCAGGAAGCGGCAAGCACGCGCTCGCCTTTCACTTCGACCATGCACGCGCGGCAGTTACCGTCGGGCCGCATGCCTTCCTTGTAGCAAAGGTGCGGGATGCCGACGCCGTAGCGCTTGGCGACCTGGATGATCGTCTCGTTGCCGTCCGCGACGACGTCTTTGCCGTTCAGCTTGAACGCGATGCGCATCGCTTCGAGCTCTTTCACCGTGATCGCAGTCATTTGATCTCGTCGGGAAAATACTTCATCACGCACCGTATCGGGTTCGGCGCCGCTTGGCCCAGCCCGCAGATCGACGCGTCGGCCATCGCAGCCGACAGCTCCTCGAGCAGCGGCCCGTTCCACTGCCGCTCGCCCATGAGTCCCAACGCCTTTGCTGTGCCCACGCGACAGGGCGTGCACTGGCCGCACGATTCGTCGGCGAAGAACTTCATGACGTTACGCGCCGCCGTGACCGCTTTGTCCTTGTCCGACAGCACGATCACCGCCGCCGATCCGATGAAGCATCCGTAAGGCTGCAACGTATCGAAGTCGAGCGGCACGTCGCCGAGGCTCGCCGGCAGTATGCCGCCTGAGGCGCCGCCTGGAAGGTAGCCATAGAACTGGTGACCGGGCAGCATGCCGCCGCAGTGCTCGTCGATCAGCTCCTTTACCGTGATTCCTGCCGGCGCGAGATGAACACCCGGCTTGTTGACCCGGCCCGAGACAGAAAACGAACGCAGGCCCTTGCGGCCGTTGCGACCGTGCGAGGCAAACCACTCGGCGCCTTTTTCGATGATGTCGCGCACCCAGTACAGCGTTTCCATGTTGTGCTCTAGCGTCGGCCGTCCGAAGAGGCCCACCTGGGCGACGTAAGGCGGGCGCAGCCGGGGCATGCCGCGCTTGCCTTCGATCGATTCGATCATCGCCGACTCTTCACCGCAGATGTACGCGCCTGCGCCACGCCGCAAATGGATGCGCGGCAGGTCGCAGGGGGGATCTTTCGTGAGCGCGGTGAGCTCACGCTGCAGAATTTCCCGGCAGCCTGCGTACTCGTCCCGCAAGTAAATGTAGACCTCGGCAATCTGGACGGCCCACGCGGCGATCAGCACGCCTTCCAGAAAACGGTGCGGATCGCGCTCGAGGTAATAGCGGTCCTTGAACGTGCCCGGCTCGCCTTCGTCGATATTCACGGCCATCAGCCGCGGCGCCGGCTCGTCACGGACGATCCGCCATTTGCGGCCGGCCGGAAAACCGGCGCCGCCAAGTCCGCGCAGACCGGAGCTTTCCATTGCCGAGATGATCGGTTCCACATCGCGCTTGCCGGCGACGCACTCGGCGGCCAGCCGATAACCGCCAGCGGCGCGATACTGCGCATAGCCGATGTAATCGCCTGCAGCACATTCCGTATTGCCGGCGGTGACTGCGGAGCGCACCTTTTCGGGTGTCGCAGTCGGCACCGGATGGCGCGCGACGATAGCGACGGGCGCCTGCTCGCAACGGCCGACGCACGGAGCTGTGAGGACGCGCACGCGATCGCCGAGTCCTTTCTTCAACGCTGCGAAAAGCTCCGCCCCGCCTGCAAGCTCGCACGACAGTGAATCGCACACGCGCACGGTCAGCGGCGGCGGAGGGGCTGAGCCTTCCTTGACGACGTCGAAATGGTGATAGAACGTCGCGACTTCGTACACCTCGGTCGGCGCAAGACGCATTTCGCGCGCGAGCGCTACGACGTGAGCCGCGGAGATGTGGCCGTAGCGATCCTGTATCTTGTGCAGGTGCTCGACCATGAGCTCGCGATCGCGCGGCGCGTCGCCCAGGAGCGCCTGGATTTCGGCCAGAGCCTGGGGATCGACAGGACGGCCTTTGACTTTGCCCGGACCTCGGTCTCTTTTGCCTCGCGTAACGGCGCCGCCTTCCAACTTCTCTCCTCGATTATTGCTTTACTTGAGCACCGACTTCATCAGCTTGCCCATCTCGGCCGGATTGCGCGTGACTTTGATGCCGCATTCTTCCATGACGGCAAGTTTCTCGGCAGCGGTGCCTTTGCCGCCGGAGATGATCGCGCCCGCATGTCCCATGCGTTTTCCGGGCGGCGCCGTAACACCCGCGATGAAACCGACCACGGGCTTTTTCATATTCGCTTTCACCCAGCGCGCGCACTCTTCTTCGTCCGTACCGCCGATCTCCCCGACCATCACGACACCTTCGGTCTCGGGATCATCGTTGAAGAGTTTCATGACGTCGATGTGCTTCATCCCGTTCACGGGGTCACCGCCGATGCCTACGCATGAAGACTGGCCCAGACCGAGCGACGTCAGCTGCCCGACCGCTTCGTAAGTGAGCGTGCCGGAACGCGAGACCACCCCGATCGGGCCTTTGCGGTGGATATGCCCCGGCATGATGCCGATCTTCAACTCGTCCGGCGTAATGACGCCGGGGCAGTTGGGGCCGACGAGGCGGGTTTTCCTGCCCTGCATCTTGTAGCGCGTGCGGATCATGTCGCGCACGGGCACGCCCTCGGTGATGCAGATGACAAGATCGAGCTCGGCTTCGACTGCTTCGTCGATCGCCGCGGCCGCATAGGGCGGCGGCACGTAAATCACCGAGACTGTCGCACCCGTGGCTTCCTTCGCTTCGCGCACGGTCTCGTAAATCGGGACGCCTTCGAAGCTCTGGCCACCTTTTTTCGGCGTCACGCCCGCGACATAGCAGCTGCGGCCATTCGCATAGTCGATCCCCATGCGCGTATGGAACTGTCCCGTCTTTCCCGTGACGCCC
>DASRIK010000690.1:0-6854 GCA_035650035.1 Burkholderiales bacterium
CACGATCACGTAGCGGTCCATCGCCTCTGCGGCTTCGCGATCTGCCGCTTCGGCTTTTTCCAGCATCGTCACGTCAGTCATCGCCTCGCTCCTTTGCTCACATCATCGGGCTCAAACCATCTCTAGCCGCGCATGTAGCCGCGACCATTATAAGCCGCGCGAATGGAGACATCCCAAGGTGCAACACACGAAGCCGCGGATCGTGCCCCATGAGGTGGAGCTTGCCGCGCGCATCCGGCGGCCGACGAGGCTCGCGCGGATCGCACTCGCCTGAAGTGTAGATCGCCGATTTCACGATCACGTAGCGGTCCATCGCCTCTGCGGCTTCGCGATCTGCCGCTTCGGCTTTTTCCAGCATCGTCACGTCAGTCATCGCCTCGCTCCTTTGCTCACATCATCCGGGCTCGAACCATCTCGAGCCGCGTATTCAATGTAGCCGCGGCCATTATAAGCCGCGGGAATGGAGACATCCCAAGGCGCAACACGGCTTGCTCGCTGCGGAACTAGATTGCGAAAGGCGGCGGGATCGCCTTCTCGGGCGCCTTCAGCTCGGCCATAAGCAGCGCCGTTGCTCGTTCTGAAATCCGACCGTTCGGCGCCCTTGCCAGGACTCGCCTCGCCTCCTTCACCCAATGCAGCTCGCCCGTCAGCTGGTGCAGCCTGAGCAGGGCAAAGCCGCGTCTGAGCGGAGTTCTCGGGAGCTTCGCGGCAAGCGCGAGCGCCTTGAACCGATCATCGGCACAAACCTCATGCGCCAGTGCCCAAAGCCACACGTCGGCAGCTTGCGACTCGCTCAGCAAATTGAGGCGGGTCCGAAGATCATCGGGCGCGGCAACGACGCGGGCCTTGACGAGCGATAGTTCAACATACGTCGATAACAGATCAGAAGCATCCGGCTCGTGTTCAGTGCGACGTACCCTCATGAGCCCATTGAGGCGGTGGGCAGCCCAGCTGGCAAGCGGTACTGTATCAACGTTGCGCAACAGTGTGGCCTCCAGGATAACCGCCGCCGCCAACATTGCCGACGCGAGCTCCGGACCGTTCGGCAGCTTCTCGGCTGCAGCCAGGAACGCGCTGATGGCTCTCGCTTCCGACCGGTTATCCGATCCCGCCCGCGCAATGTTCGCCGCGATCGACTGTGCAGCCCAGCCCGGTCCGCCGCGTGTAACGCGGATATCGGCCGCCGCAAGCAGTTCGGCATCATCCAGCGCGAGCGCCGCACGTAACGCGAACCACGCATCCTCACATGCGAACTCGGCTGATGACTCGAGACTCCCTCTGACCGACTCGACGGCTGCATCGAATGCCCGCTGTGCGGCGTCCGGATAGCGCAACGGCCCCCGCGGCGCCATGTCGACCGCGGCGAACGCGCGTGCCATAGCTGCAACGTCGCAAAAGCGTTCGTCAGGCGTTTTCGCCAGCGCTCGCCCGATTACCGCTTCGACGTCAGACCAGGCACCAACGCCACGCGCTGCGAATGGCAGCGGTGCGCGCTCGGCAATTCGTCGCAGCAGTTCATCCTGAACCGCTGGAGCCTCGAGGGGATGGAGACCCGTCAGCAGCAGATAGGCAAGGACGGCGATCGCATATTGTTCCGATGCCGGGGTGGCGGCCGGCGGGAGTTTCCCGGCCAGCAGTGCGCCAGCCATCAGCGGATCATGGAACTGCGGAATGCCCGCACGGGCCGGATCGACCGCGCTGTCAGCGCCATCGATCAGCCGGGCATTACCGAAGTCGAGTATGGTCACGCGGCCGTCATCGCGCACGAGGCAGTTGCCTGGATGGATGTCGCCATGAAGCACGCCGTTCTTATGCAACCGCGCGTAGGCGTTCAACATTCGGCTGACCAGGCCATGTAACCGCCGCCGGTCGCGCGTCGCACGCGTCTGTTGCGCGGCCGTTCCAATCGACACGCCATCGCACCATTCCATGGCGATATAGGCACGTTCACGTTCCATGCCGTGCTCGAGCAGCTTCGGCGTGTCGATGCCGCCGAGTCGATCGAGCATACGCGCTTCGTTCGCAAACATTGCCACGACTGCAGGCCGACCGTCCCGCGTTATCTTGAGCGCCGCGGATTCACCGCGTCGGCTGCGCGCCCTATACACTTCCGAATCTTCGAGCGACCGCACCAGCGCTTCGATTTCGAAGCCCGCGAACTCCTCGCCCGCGCCGAGGCCCGGCACAGGCGCGGCCGCATCGCGAGAGTCCTGCGGGACAAGAATACGTGCCTCCACCAGCGTGGCCAGCGCATCGAACGCGATGTCGAGCGTCGAGAAAGGATCCTGTCCGCGTGAGCGCGCGAAGCGAAGAACCGCATCCGTGAGTCGGCTCGGTTCGCGGAATTCGCTGATCAGGTCTGCGAGCGGCCCGGGAACCAGCCGCGTCGTTACGCGGAATCCCTGGCGCGTTATGACCGACTGGCCCTCCTCCACCAGCCCGATCTTTGTGCGCAAACGCGCTGAAAGCGCAGACACCGGCAGGAATTTCGCATCGGGCGGCAAAATGAACTGCGTAGTTGCAATGTCGCGTGGCGCTTCGGTCATATCGGGCTCCTGTCGAAGGGCTCGACGCCCGGCCGCCAGTGCTCAGGATCGACACCGGCCAGCCGAATATCCGCAAGTGCGGCAGCTACACGGTCCGCCGCGGACTTCACGCGCGCCGCGGTTAGACTTGCCGCCAGGTGCTTTGTCACCCACGAGCGCCAGCTTGCCGCCACATCGCCGATCGGCGGATCGATGCCTGACGAGAGCAGACCGTCGCCGGAAATGTCGGCGGTGAACGGCACGCCGTGCACAGGACAACCACGAAGAGATCGTGCAAGCGCGCCTGCGACATCCACCATGTGCGTGTGGTCATCGAAGTACGCAACGATCTTGTCGGGTCGCAGCAATCCCTCGATGCCACGTCCTACTTTGAACGAGCGAACCTCGCATCGCACGAATGTATCGGCAATCGATGCGAACGCGTCCGCGAGAGCTTCGGGGCGCGGGCTCACGTAGAGTTTGCAGGCCGCGGCGATGTGCACCTCGGTCGAAGTGCGTGTGAAGGAATACCAGCCCTGAACGGAGCTTGCGTGATAAGTCGTTTCGAGGAGTCGCCGGGCGCGGCCACCGACAGTCATGCCCAGCACGGCCATCGGATCATCGTCCGGACCGAAGTCGCGATCGATGGCCGGCCCGCGCGGGAGTGTACCGAAGCGGTACAGCCATCGTGCGAGACGCGCCGTGTCCGTGTACGAACCGCTGGCCGCCATATGAAGCGCGGCCAGCGATAGCTGGGCGATGCGCCCGGTCACCGCGATCGCCGGATCACTGCGCCGGCAGGCTCTTCAGCGCATCCTCGAGCTTCTTGCGAACCACCGCAACCTCCGTGCCGCGCGGCATTTGGGCGGCGGCGGCCTTGTCGACGTACCCGACCGTCTGCGCGAGCTGCTTTTTCAGTCGAGGCAGTTCGGTCACTCTGTGCACCGCCAGACCGATGTGAACGACGGGCGTCAAAGTCGGCGGAATCGTTTCGAGCGACGTGCCGCCACAGTCCGGGTCCGGCAGACCCACCGAGCCGCCAGCCATTCCGGCATAGGCAGCACTGGCTACGACGGCCGAGCCGATCTCCTGAATAGCAGTGCGGATCGCCGCGTTGCCGCCGGTAGCCCCTGCCACAAAGGCTTGCGCTACATCGTCGAATTTCTTCGTCCGGACAGCTTCCGTGATCGTGCCGCGCACGGCCTCGATGAGCGCCATGTTCGCCAGCACGCTCGCGATCGGCGAAACCGGTGACGGTGGCGTTTCATCGTCGGGCCCCGGAAGCCAGGTACCGCCGCGGCTGCCCACACCGACGCTGACGACCAGATCCTTCATGAGAAAATCCTGACGGGAGAATGCCTTGCTCATAGGAACCTCCTACTCGATTGAGGAGCACGTCCTGCGCTCCTGCTACTCACACGCCAGAATGGCGCGCGATACACAGTAGCGCGTGTCGATGTGCTACGTAATTAGCCAGAAGTGCCGGTGAAGCGAGCGCAACACACGAAGCTGCGGAGTGGAACGTTTCTCACGCTCGCGACGGCTTCGGAGTAGAGTTTTTCAAAAAAGCGAGGATCCGGCCGCGACTACGTCCGATGCGCATAGGCCAATGGACCGGATCGCTAACGGGCTGGATTGGAATTGCGCCTAAAAAGATACCTTCTTCTCTACACGACTGCGATCGCGCTGCCGCTCCTCGTCTTCAGCAGCGCAGTCGTGTTCTGGACCTCCGAGTTACATCGGAAGTCCCTTCAATCCGAGATGCAGCATACGGCGTATGCACTTGGACTCGCCGTCGAATTGAAGATACAGGGGTTGCACGCGGCCACGAGAGCGATGAGCCTGTCGTTCGACTTCGACGCGGGCGTGCCTCGGTCGCTGTACGACAGAGCGCAAACCCTCGCAGCGCGTCACCTTGCGTGGTTCGCTTTGTTCGACCGGTCGTTCGCGCAATTGCTCAACACGCGCTTGCCCTATTCCGCGGCGCTTCCTCCTGCCACCAACAAGGAAGCGATCGCTCAGGCGTTCGAAACGCGCGAGCTGGTTGTCTCGAATCTGTTCTTTGCATCGGGCGTGAGGGAGAACGTGCTTTCGTTGTATGCGCCGGTATTGAGAGACGGGAAGGCGCAGTACGTGCTCGCGATGACGGTCGATCCCCGAACAATTTCCGAGCTGCTTCTAGAGCAGCCTGTACCCGAAGGCGGCTACGCATTCGTAATGGACGGAAACGGCCGTGTCATAGCGCACTCACGCGAGCACGAAAAGTACCTCGGCACTTCAGTTCCTGTTTGGCTCCGAAACGTGAGCCGACGCGCTGGTGCAGTGGCTGAAGGGATCAGCATCGATGGGGCGCTCGCCACAGTGTTCATCTTTCACATCCCGTCGACGAATTGGCGGCTGATGCTGGCGGTGCCTTCGAGCAGTCTCACTCAGCTCACGTGGCATCCTGTCTTTCTCCTGCTGCTGGCGACTATCCCGGTATTGCTCGTTTCACTCCTGCTCGCAAGCTTGTTCGCACGCCGAATTGAAAAAGCAATGGCGTCTCTCGTGAAGAGTGCCGACGCAATGCTCGCGCCCCCCTCACGGCAAACCTTGGAAGCACTACCGATAGATGAACTGCAGATACTTCAAGCAGCTCTGGAGAGAGCGGCGGAGGCTGTTCAGGACAGCACACGAGAGCGCGATCTTCGGTTTGCCGCTGAGTCCGGACAAGCAGCGGCCGAAGCCGCAAGCCGGGCGAAAGACGAAGTCATCACTACGCTTTCGCACGAGCTCAGATCGCCGCTCAATGCAATACTGGGCTGGATGCACATGCTACGTATAAAGAAAGGAGACGAAGCGACCGTTGCGCGCGGCATCGACGTCATGGAACGCAATGCGAAGCGCCTCTCGCGCTTGATCGAGGATCTGCTCGACATGTCCCGAATCGTTACCGGACGGCTGGTACCGCAAAAGTCGTCGGTCGATCTGTCGCAGCTGGTAGCGGAGGTAGTGGAGATTCATCGCGTCGATGCTGAAGCAAAGCATCTATCACTCGATACCGAGCTTCAAAACGACGTGCACCTGCAGGCAGACGCGACCCGCCTCTACCAGGTGCTGGTGAATCTTCTCGTGAATGCGATCAAATTTACGCCCGTAAACGGGAAGATCCACATTACGCTGCGCGCTGACCAGCGGCACGCTTTTGTCACCATACAAGATACCGGCATCGGTATCGCTCCTGAGCTCCTGCCAAAAATCTTCGATCGCTTCTGGCAAGCTGACGCGTCGTCCCGCGCGGGTAAGGGACTGGGGCTCGGATTGGCTATCGCGCGCCACATCGTCGAAGCGCACGGTGGGACACTGCGCGTCAGCAGCGATGGACTCGGTGAGGGTACGGCATTTGTCGTCGAGCTGCCGTTGAACGGCGAATAGCAACGGCTGCGGCGGCTGTCTTGCTTAGAGTGCCTGACATAATGAGGCACTCTTAGGCCCCGCGCGGAAAGACGTCGATCTCACATCATTGGTCCTGGCCGCTTCAGGTACGTCTCCTTGATGCCATCCGCCGCCCAGCACGCGAGCATGCCGATCGTCGCCGTCGGGCCTTGCGCAGCGTTCTGCGGGAACGCACTGCCGCCCACCACGAAGAGATTCGGCACATCCCACGATTGCAGGTACTTGTTCACGACGCTCGTCGAGGGGTCCGTCCCCATCACCGCGCCGCCGACATTGTGGGTGCTCTGGTACGGAATGATGCTGTACTTCATCGGAATGGCAGCGGCGTGATAGTGCGCCGGCTTCATGGCTTTCGCCATCTCGACGCACTTCTCGTAAACCCACTTCAGCATCCTGCGCTCGTTCTCGTGCCAGTCGAAGGTCATGCGCAGCAGCGGCAGGCCGTTCGCGTCTTTATATGTCGGATCGAGATCGAGGTAGCGGTCGCGATAGCTCATGCAGGAGCCGTGGATGTGGATGCCGAGCGTGCGCCGGTAGTTATGTGCGACTGCCTTCTTCCACTCTGCGCCCCAGCGCGGCGTTCCGTGCGGCACCGGTTTCCCCTTGATCGGTGAAGCACCGGAGCTCGGACAATTGATATACGCGCCGCCGACGAAGCCGAGTTTCGACCGGTCGATCACGTCCCCGTTAAGCTCGTCGATCGACGTGTTCACCATGCCGCCGCCGATGAAGGGATTGAACTCGCGATCGTCGAAGAACACGTGCACCCTGCCGCCGGTCTGGTACGAGTAGTTGCGGCCCACCACGCCGCGGCCGGTCTGGGGGTCGTACGGCTTGCCGATACCCGAGAGCAGCAGGAGCCGCGTGTTGTTGAAGCAATAGGTCGCGAGGATG
>DASRIK010000691.1:0-10882 GCA_035650035.1 Burkholderiales bacterium
CGTACGCGATGCAATGCGCCAGGCGGCAGTCCTCTGACGCGACCCCAAGGATATTTATGAGCTCAGTGTTGTTACGTATCTTGTTTCTGCTGGCGAGTGTGGCGCTGGCGGCGTGCGGCGGAATCGAGCTGCCGTCGAAGAAAATCGAATACAAGTCCGCCGGACGGCTGCCGCCGCTCGACGTGCCGCCGGATCTGACCCGGCCACAGGCGGACGAGCGTTTCATGGTGCCGGATGTCGGCAGCCGCGGCTCGGCTACGTTTTCCGAGTACCAGCGAGACCGCACGGGGAACCGTGCGGAAGCTCCGGGCTCTGCTGGCGTGCTGCCGACGCAGGACGGCGCGCGCGTCGAGCGCGCAGGCACGCAGCGCTGGCTCGTCGTGAACGGCGAACCGGACAAGCTCTGGCCCCTCGTGAAGGAGTTCTGGCAGGAAGTCGGCTTTATCGTGAACGTCGAAATGCCAGACGCCGGCGTGATGGAAACCGACTGGGCGGAAAACCGCGCGCGCGTACCCGACGGAATCATTCGCAATACGCTCGGGAAACTGCTCGATGCCGTCTACTCGACATCGGAACGCGACAAGTTCCGTACGCGTTTCGAGCGCGGCGCGCAATCCGGCACGACCGAGATCTACATCAGCCACCGCGGCATGGAAGAGGTGTACACGTCAGTCAATAAAGACGACACGAAGTGGCAGCCGCGGCCCGCGAGCCCCGAGCTCGAAGCGGAGATGCTGCGCAGGCTGATGGTGCGTCTTGGCGTGCAGGAAGAGCGTGCGAAGGCACAGGTCGCTGTCGCGAAGGAAGTTCCGCGTGCGACGCTCACGAGAACGAGAGATGGTGGATCGCTCTCGCTCAACGAGCAGTTCGATCGCGCCTGGCGGCGCGTGGGTCTCGCGCTCGATCGCGTCGGCTTTACCGTCGAAGACCGCGACCGCTCGAAAGGCGTGTATTTCGTGCGCTACATCGATCCGCAGACCGACAACAGAACCGGGGAAAACAAGGGCTTGCTTTCGCGCTTCAAGTTCTGGGGCGGAAGCGACAAGCAGAAGACCGCCCCGCAGTACCGCGTGGTCGTGAAAGACCTCGGGGAGCGCGCCGAGGTGAACGTCCTCAACAGGGACGGCGGGCCCGAGCAGTCCGCGACCGCGGGGCGCATCCTTGCGCTGTTGCACGAACAACTGAAGTGAGGGAATGATTCGCTTCGCATCGTTGGGCAGCGGTAGCGAAGGCAACGGTCTTCTCGTCGAATCAGGCAGCACCCGCATACTTATCGATTGCGGTTTCAGGCTGTCGGACACCGTAAAGCGTCTCGCGAGGCTCGGGCTTGCGCCAGCGGATCTTGCGGCCGTGCTCGTGACGCACGAGCATGACGACCACGCGGGCGGTGTCGCGAGGTTCGCGCGGCGCTACGATCTGCCGGTGTATCTCACTTACGGAACGCTCATCGCGATCGGCAGGGGCCGGGCGATGATGCCGCGCGTCAGCCTGATCGACAGCCACACGCCGTTCGCGATCGGCGATCTGGAGATCCATCCTTACCCCGTGCCGCACGATGCGCGGGAGCCATGTCAGTTCGTGTTCAGCGACGGCGAGCGCCGGTTAGGCCTTCTTACGGACACCGGCGATTCGACGCCGCACATCCAGCGCATGCTTTCGGGTATCGATGCGCTCGTGCTCGAGTGCAACCACGACATCGACCTCCTGATGAACGGACCGTATCCGCCGACGCTGAAGCGCCGCATATCGAGCCGCTACGGCCATCTGGATAACGCAACGGCGGCCTGTCTGCTCTCAGGCATCGACTGCACGCGGCTGCAGCATTTCGTCGCCGCGCATCTCTCGGCTCGGAACAATACGCCCGAGCTCGCGCGCGGCGCGGTATCGGCAGCATTGAACTGTGCTGCAACGTGGATCGAGATCGCGACCCAGTGCGACGGGCTGAGCTGGAGGCAGATCGCCTGAACGGCGCGCCGGCGTCAGCAGCGCAATAAAAAAAGCCGGCCCGATTCGGGCCGGCTTTTTGTCGTGCGACTGAAACTTACTTCTTCTCGTCGGGCTTGGACTCGCTGGGGGACGAGGGCATGGGCGTTGTCGTCGACGAGCTTGCAGCGCCGCCGGCCGAGCTCGAAGCTGCGGCCCCTGTGCCGGGCGTGGTGGCATCGGCTTTCGGCGCTTCGCCGGGCGCGGGTGAGGGCGTCGGCGCCGGGGCGGCTGTCGGTGCGCTCGGGGCCGGAGGAGGGGTTGTAACGGTCTTTTGTTCTTCTTTCTTGCAAGCGGTAAGGCTGACCGCCACGAGGGCGGCGAGGAGGAGCGAGCGTGTCATGTTTTGTTTTCCTTTAGGAGCAGGGTTAGCGATCCACAACGTACCGGAATACCTCGCTTTCCCGGGTAAATATCCGGCCGTCATCACATTTTACCAGCTATCCACCGGCCGTCTAATCGAGAGACGGCGATCGAAGCTCTCGAGGCGCTCTCAAAGACCGAGCACGCTCGTTGCGACGCTCGGCTTCGACGCTTCCCCCAGCTCGTTGAAGCGATCGAGCAATGCCTGCGCACCGGCGAGCTCGTCGCGGCCACGTGCGAACCGCAGGTGATCGTGGTGAAAGCGATGCAGATAATGGCTTGCGTCGAAGATAGCGAAGGAATCGCAGATATGACGCGCCGCCTGGGGCGTCACGCGGACTTGCGCGGCATGGCTGAATTGCTGCAGCACCGCTACCAGGCGGGGGGCGACTCGCTGCACATTCCCCGGCTCGTGAAGCACGACGAACAGTCGGTTGAGCGGGTCTGCACGCAGAAAATCGCGAATGAGGCCGCAGCGTGTAGACGTGTTGTAGCGCGGCGACAGCGACCAGTCGAAAATACGCACGACTCGCTGCGTCTGCTGGAGAAGCTCGTCGAACATGTCTTCCAGCGTCTCCAGGCTTTCGAAGCGTTCGTAAGAAGCGTGCGGAAGCGCGCGCGGTGGCCGGTGGTCAGTCATCCGATGTCGTGGGTTCGGTCGAGCCCGGGCCAATATAGCCAGCGAGGTACCACGCGTAAAGGGACTCCCACGCATCGGCAGGGAGCTCGAGCGGCGGATCGAGCTGCCGCGCGTCGGCGAGGCTCGTCCACACACGTGCTGCCCCGGCGCCGGGTTCGGCCGCTTCGCCATTGATGAAGACGGCGCCACCGTAATACATCATGCGCGTCGCCGCTGAGAGGCGAACGCCTTTTTGCGCGACCCGGCGGGCGAAGCCGCTTCGCGTGAGCGGCCGTGACGGCGGCTCGAACACCACATTGTCTTTCGGTTCGCTCAAGTAGCACCCGAGGAACTCGACGACGTCGCGGCGCGACCAGCGCAATTTCCGAAGCACATCGGCCGTATGCGCCACCATGGGCGCCGGGATACGCGCCGGTCGGCGTGTCGGTGCGAGATCGCGGTCCGCATACTGGCCGTCGAGTTGCAGGCGGTCCTGCAGAAACTCGAGAAAGCGTGAGGCGAGCTCCTGCGAGGCCGGCGCACGAAAACCGACGGAACACGTAATGCAGTCGTCGACCGCGATGCCCTCATGCGCATAGCGCGGCGGCAGGTAGAGGATGTCGCCCGGAGCAAGTGTCCATTCCTGGTCCGGATGGAAATTCTTCAGGATCTTCAGCGGGACGTCGCGAAGGAGCTCGAGCTCTCGCTGAGCGCTCACCCGCCACTGACGACGACCTGCCGATTGAAGGAGAAAAACATCGTAGCTGTCGAAGTGCGGGCCGACGCCGCCACCGGGAACGGCGTAGCTCACCATGAGGTCGTCGAGCCGGGCGTACGGAAGAAAAGCGAATTGTCGCAGCAGGCGCGCTGCCTGCCAGAGCGCGACTTCGACGCCCTGGACGAGGAGGGTCCAGCCGCTCCGCGGCAAGCGTCGCAAGTCGCGGGGTGCGAACGGCCCGTGATCGACTTTCCATCGCCCGCGCGTGCGCTGCACGATGCGCGATTCGATGTCGTCGCGCTGCGCGAGCTCGAAAAGTTCTTCGCGGGCGAACGCCCCAGCGTACTCGCGAAGTGCGCTGCGCGCCAGCAGCGGTTTTTTCTGCCAGTGTCGCCGCAAAAACTCGGCTTCCGTCAGACCGCCGAGAAAATTTTTCTTCATCCAGGTTGGATTATAGTGACGAGCGGTTCTTGACCCGCGCGCGGTTTTGTTTACACAATCGGGTTACACGTCGAGGGAGGCTCGTTCGTGGAGCTCGTGCGCGGAGAAGATCGTGTGGTGGTGCGGCCGGGTCAACCGGCGCCCGGCTTTGATCTGCCCGACGCGGATATGAACATCGTGAGCCTCGACGCGTACAAGAACAGCCGCAATGTGGTTCTCTACTTCTATCCCAAAGACGGCACACCGGGGTGCACGATGGAAGCCATCGATTTCAGCGAGCTCGAAGATCATTTCGGCCGTCTGCACACGGTGGTGCTGGGCGTGAGCATGGACGATTGCATGTCGCACGGTGAGTTTCGCGACAAGCACGGTCTGTGCGTACAGCTCCTGTCGGATCAGGATGGAGAGGTCTGCGAGCGCTACGGTGTGCTGCAGGAGAAGGAACTGGAAGGGCGCCGCAAGAAGTGCATCGTGCGCTCGACTTTCATCATCGACCGCAAAGGACTCGTGAAGCACGCGCTCTATGGCGTGAGTGCGCGCGGGCACGCGGCCGAAGTGCTCGGGCTTGTGAGGACTTTACCCAAATGCAAGTAGCGAAGGACACCGTCGTAGCGCTGGACTACCAGCTCTTCGGCTCCGATGGCGAGTTGATCGAAAAGACCGACGAGCCTGTCGAGTATCTGCACGGCGGCTATGGCGGAATGTTCCCTGCGGTCGAGAAGGCACTGGAAGGAAAGAACGTGGGCGAAACGTGCCGGGTGCGGTTGATCCCTGAGGACGGGTTCGGCGATTACGATGCCGACCTCGTCCACGTGGAGCCGCGGGACAAGTTTCCTGACACTGTCGAAATCGGCATGCAGTTCGAAGGCAAAGCCCAGGAGTCCGGCAACACCCTCGTCTACACGGTGACCGACATCGCTGACGGCAAAGTCATCGTGGACGGCAATCATCCTCTCGCCGGTCAGACTTTACATATCGAATGCACTGTCACCGGCGTGCGCGCGGCGACGTCTGACGAGGTCTCGCACGGTCACGCTCACGGGGCGCACGGGCATCACCACTAGTCAGCGGCCCTTTGCGGCGATTTCGCTTCCAGGCGTCGCACCGAATCGCGCGCGGCCGTTCTCGATCGTGACGGTGACGTACACCCAGTTCACGAAGGGGCTGCCGAACACTTCGATCCGCGACACGTTCTCCACTTTGGCTCCGGACCGCGGATCCACGAGCGGCCGGTCGAAGCGGTACCAGTGCGTGTCTCCATGGACTACGAGCACTTCGCCTTTGTAGCGCTGTGCCTCGTGGGCGAGTGCCAGGACGATCGGCTCGTAGGCGCGATTTCCCGACCATAGGTTCGCCTGCACGGCGATCACGAGCGCCGGCAGCTTGCGCTCTCGCGCTACGGTGAACGCTTCGCGCATCCACTCGAGCACTGCCGCTGTGCGCTGCTGAGATTCGGGCGGGTTGCGCGCGTTGTTGTTCGGGCCCGGAATGTTGAGCGTCGCGAAAAGCACTTCACCCGTCGTCCAGCGCAGGTGTTCGGGGTAGCCCCGGCGTACCTGCCGCTCGACCGTGAGGGGCCGCTGTCCGAGCGCCGTATCGGCGGCGAAAAAAATCTCGCGCAGCCTGCGCAGCCGTTCCAGCGGATCGCGCGGGGCCCAGTGAGCACGCGGGCAGTCGACCCACTCGTTGTCACCGGGAATGAAAACGAACGGGTGGTGCGAAAGTCCGAAGGCGTCCCGTCGTTGCAGAAAGAGCTCGTCGCTGCACTCCATCTGCGAGCTCTTGAAGTCTCCCACGTGCACGACGAACGCGAGCCGCTCGCGATTCATTTCGGCGATCATCGAAATGAGCTGCGCTTCTTCGACGGCCGTGTATGGCATGTCTCCGAACGCGGCGAAAGCGAACTGCGCGGCGTGTGCAGGCGCGGCGAGCGCGCACCACAAAAACAACGCGCGAAGGGCTCGCGACCCGCGAGCTTTGGTTTTCACTCGTCGAGCTTCTGGCGCAACCGGTACACGAGCTCGAGCGCTTCGCGCGGCGTGAGCGCGTCAGGATCGGCCGAGCGCAGCAGCTCGAGCGCCGGATGTTGCACGGGCTCTTCGGGCACGGGAGCGGCGGGCGCGAAAAGATCGCGCTGCGGGCTGGCGGCGAGCCCGCGCTCTTCAAGCTCGGCGAGGCGCCGCCGGGCCGCGCGTATCACCGAGCCGGGCACGCCGGCGAGCTGGGCCACCTGCAGGCCGTAACTGCGATTCGCCGGACCTTCTTCGACTGCGTGCAGGAAGACGATGCGGTCCTTGTGCTCGACCGCGTCGAGGTGCACGTTGACGACCTGTTTGAACTCGGCCGCAAGCGCGGTGAGCTCGAAATAATGCGTGGCGAACAACGTATAACACCGGCTCTTCTCGGCAAGATGCCGCGCGATCGCCCACGCGAGTGCAAGCCCGTCGTAAGTGGAGGTGCCGCGGCCGATCTCGTCCATGAGCACGAGACTTTCCGCGGTCGCGTGGTGCAGGATGTAAGCCGCCTCCGTCATCTCGACCATGAACGTCGAGCGGCCGCCCGCGAGATCGTCGGCCGCGCCGATGCGCGTGAAAATCTGATCGACAGCGCCGAGGCGGGCGCGCTTTGCCGGAACGTATGCGCCGCAGTGGGCAAGCAGCGCGATCAGCGCAACCTGGCGCATGTATGTCGATTTGCCGCCCATGTTCGGGCCGGTTATGAGCAGCATCTGACGCGCAGGAGAGAGCCGCGTGTCGTTCGCGATGAAGTGATCGACCTGCGACTCCACGACCGCATGACGGCCCGCATCGATCTCGATCGTTGGCTCATCGACGAACTCCGGCGCGCTCCAGTCGAGCGCTGCTGCGCGCTCCGCAAACGCGGCGAGCGCATCGAGCTCCGCGATGGCCGAACCGGCACGCTGCAGCGCCGGCAAGTGCGGCGCGAGATCCCCGAGGAGCTTCTCGTACAGGAACTTCTCGCGCGCGAGCGCCCGCTCCTGGGAGGACAGCGCCTTGTCCTCGAAAGCTTTCAGCTCGGGCGTGATGTAGCGCTCGGCGTTCTTCAGCGTCTGACGTCTGCGGTAATCGTCCGGCACCTTCTCGGATTGCGCGCGGGTCACTTCGATGTAGAAACCATGTACGCGGTTGTATTCGACTTTGAGGTTGGCGATGCCACTGCGGCTGCGCTCGCGCGCCTCGAGATCGAGCAGGAACTGTCCGCAGTTCATCTGGATCGCGCGAAGCTCGTCGAGCTCGCTGTCGAACCCGTCGGCGATGACGCCGCCTTCCCGCAGCACCGCCGCGGGCTCTGCTCGTATCGCCGCGGCGAGCAGTGCGACGATCTCGGGCTCAGGGCCGAGGTTCGACGCGAGGGCGGTAAGAAGCGCGCTCGGCGAACCCTGCAGCGAGCGCGCGAGGTCGGGCATGCGTCCCAGCGTGTCGCGAAGGCCGGACAAATCGCGCGGCCGCGCGCTCTTCAGTGCGATGCGCGCCGTGATGCGCTCCACGTCGACGCAGCCTTTCAGCATCGCGTGCACCTGGGGCTGCAGAGCGGATGCGAGCAGGCTCGCCACCGCGCCGTGGCGCGCGCGGAGCACTGCGCGATCGCGAAGCGGGTGATGCAACGCATGGCGAAGCCAGCGGCTACCCATGCCGGTTGCGCACGTGTCGAGCAGCGACAGAAGCGTCGGCCCCGGCTCGCCGCGTATCGTTTCGGAGATCTCGAGATTGCCGCGAGTGGCGGGATCCATGCGCACGAACGCGCCGGTGTGCTCGACATTCAGCGCTTTCACGTGCGCGATGGCCGTGCCCTGCGTCGCTTTCGCATATTCGAGGAGCGCGCCGGCAGCCGCGACTGCGACCGGATGGTCGGTTGCACCGAACGCCGCCAGGTCGAGGGTCTCGAACTGGCGACACAGCGCACGACGCGACGCATC
This sequence comes from Burkholderiales bacterium, assembly GCA_035650035.1. Lineage (GTDB taxonomy): Bacteria > Pseudomonadota > Gammaproteobacteria > Burkholderiales > SG8-41 > JAQGMV01. The sequence goes on from DASRIK010000691.1 coordinate 8,062, forward strand.
CGTGTCGAACTGCCAGGGGGCACACTTCTTGATCGCCGCCCGGCCGTCGAGCTCTGGCCAGTCCGTGTCCTCGCAGACGAGTACTTCGGACGGCCGAAGCCGCTCGAGCTCGTTCGAGAGATTCGCGGGCAGCGTTTCCATGATCGTGAAGCGGCCGGAGGCGAGAGAGAGCCACGCGAGCCCGAGCGTGACGCGGTTGCGGTTCACCGCCAGCAGAAGATTGTCGCGCTTGTCTTCGAGGAGGGCGGAGTCAGTGAGCGTCCCCGGCGTCACGATCCGCGTGACCTTGCGCTCGACGGGCCCTTTCGAGGTGTTCGGATCGCCGATCTGCTCGCAGATCGCCACCGACTGGCCGAGCTTCACGAGCTTCGCAAGATACTGTTCGACGGCGTGATACGGCACGCCCGCCATCTTGATCGGCTCGCCGGCGGAAGCGCCGCGCGTCGTGAGCGTGATGTCGAGCAGCCGCGCCGCGCGCTCGGCGTCGTCGTAGAAGAGCTCGTAGAAATCGCCCATGCGGTAGAAAAGCAGCTTGTCGGCATGCTCTGCCTTGATGCGCAGATACTGCTGCATCATGGGCGTATGAAAGACGTTCGGCGGCATCGGCACTGCGGATTTCATTCAGCCGGGAATTATAGCCGCGCGTGCACTGTCGCCCGCGGCGTGAGCGCTTCGCGTGTGCGCGCGCGGCAGGGTCCGAGCAGATGGCGAACGGACGTTCAGAGATTGCTTCGCCGCGCGTGCGTCTCGCAACGACAGGAGAGGAGGTCTCGGAGGGAAACCTCGGTATCCCTCGAGGTGCCGCGCCGGCCTCGCCGTGCGGGGCTACGGATTGGACGGCGTTCCGCAGGTCACCGGCGTGCAGGTGGACTGTTCGAGAACGATGACTTTGGGATTCTCACCCTGGCGCCTGAGAAAAAATTTCACCCAGGCGAGATTGTTCGTCTTGTCTTTCTCGAGCCAGTGGTTCTCCGGATCGGCTTGGTGAATCAGGTAGTAAATGCCTTCGGGCGCGCCGGTGATGTCGAGCTCCTGGCCTTCCGTCGACTGGTGATAGTCGTCGCTCCAGCCGACCGAGATGCCCTGCAACTCCGCGTTGCATTCGAAATACGTGCGGCTGCTGCCTTTCTTGACGAGTATCGTCTGGTCGTTGTCGATCAGACAGAAAGTGGTTTTGGTGCCCGCCGCGACCGCAGGTCCGTTCGGGGCATTCGCACGCACTTCGAACAAGGCAACTGCGCTCTGGTGCCAGTGATTGTGCTCCGGGTGAAAGATCGCGACGCCGGCGGGATGCGTCTGCACAATGTTTCCCGCGACATCGAGTATCTCTTGCGTCGCGATCGTGCATTGCGCGAACGCGACGCCGTCGATGACGCATGGCGCGACCTGGCCGCCGCCACGAATCTGTAAGGGACCGTCGCCGATATTGATGTGGGTCGTCGAAAAGCGGAGCATTTCCCGCTTGTGCTCGTTCTGGATCTGGAGATGCTAGATCTGCTCGACGACATCGGGATAGAGGGGTGCACCTGCCGCGATTGATAGGGTCGAAATGAGCGATGCAAACAGAATGCAGGTGCTTTGGAGTATGGTGTGCCTGGACATGTCCGCGTCCCCCCTTTGAGATCCGGCGTGGAGACCGTAACACGTCGCACTGCGGTTCACAAACTGGCGCAGAAAAGTGACGCCGCGCTAGCCCCTTCTGAACAGCTTCTGCATTCGCTTGGCGACTTTGGGGGAATCCGCGACGACGATGTAGCCGCCGCTTTTCGCGGGATTGACGAGCGCGATCATACGACGGTCCGCGACGAGCACCTGTCCCGCGATCGGATAATCGGACACGAGAACCACGTTCGCGCGCCCATCCGCCCCTTCGAGAACGATGAGATCGCATTCGATGCCGGGCAGCTGGCACTTGCCGGCGTAGTGCGCCTGGACGTCGCGGCTGTCCAGCGTCAGTCCGAGTTGCTTCAACTGCTGGTCCATCTCGGCGGTGTCGCCTTCGCGCGCGAGCCCGGCACGGTCGTCAACGACGAGCGATATCGCTGCGACCGCGGGATGGCTCGGACCGACCGCCTCCGCGGGTTTAGCCAGCGATGTTGCGTCGAACGCTTGCGAAACGAACCAGCCGGATCCGAGCGCTGCGAGCAGCACCGCGGCCGCAGCGGCGTACTTCCAGGGGGGTCGGGCCCGCGGCGTGAGCAATACCCGGTGCACGATCGCCTCAGGCACCGGCACGAGCGCCGCTTCTTCGATCTGCCAATCGAGATCGGCGAGATCGGCCATCAGGCGCTTACACGCCTTGCATTCCGCAAGGTGCGTGCGCTGTTCGGCCGTCTGCGCTCGCGGCGAAATCAAAAGCAATCGACGGCACGTGAGACAGTTCAAGCTCGACATCTCCTTCTAACGCGAGGCGGTTACGGGCGAGGCCACCCGAATACCGGCGCGGTGTGCAACCGCGTTCCACTTGCCGACCTCTGCGCGAATCATAGTGCGAATGTCGGCGGGGCGCATCGCGCGCGGCTCGGCCGCGTCCGCCAGCAGTCGTTTCTGGGTTTCCGGCTGTTCCAGTAGGGCGGCGATCTCGCGGCGCAGCTTTTCCGTCACCGCCCGCGGCGCGCCGGTGGGCGCAACCACACCCCACCAGACCGATACTTCGTACCCGGGAAAACCGGCTTCCGCGACGGTCGGTACCTCCGGCACCGCCGGACTGCGTCTGTCCGCTCCGACGGCGAGCAGCTTCAGCCGGCCGGTCCGCGCATTCGGCAGTACCTGGGTGAGGGAGCTGAACATCACCGGCACCTGGCCTGCCATTACGTCCGTC
>DASRIK010000692.1:0-12592 GCA_035650035.1 Burkholderiales bacterium
TGGGCGCAGATCTCCTTCATCATGCACTGCATCGGCGAGTTGATGGAACCGATGGCGAAGTGATGGGGCTTCAAGTAGGGCGCGAGGAGATCGTGGCGCGCGCGCGCGACCGCGGCCATCATGCGGTCCGAACCGATCGCGATGATACGATCCGCATCCGCATAGGGTATCGGCTGCTCGCCCAGCTCGCCCGCCGCGTACGCGTGCATCGCCTGCACGATGTTGCCGACGAAGGTCTTGTCCTGGGGCCGATCAGGTCCGAACCCCGGCTCCTCGTCACAACACCAGACGACCACGTCGGACGCGGCTTCGATGTCGGCAACTTTGTAACGGTCGGCCATGTGCTTGTAGGCGGCGAAGTAAAGCACGCGACTGCCTGCGGCGCGCATCGCCTGACCGATCGAGAACAGCACGGCGTTGCCGAGCCCGCCGCCCGCGAGAACCACGGTCTCGTCGCCAGGGATTTCCGTCGGGGTGCCCGTCGGCCCCATGAGAATGACGGGTTCACCGGGCGTGAGCAGCGCGCACAAATCCGAAGAGCCGCCCATCTCCAGCACGATCGTCGAAACCAGCCCGCGCTGGCGATCGACCCACGCGCCGGTAAGCGCCAAGCCTTCCATCGCGAGGCGCGTGCCTTCGACGGAGGCTGCACGAGTCTCGAAATTCTGGAGCCGGTAGAACTGCCCAGGCCTGAACCGGCGTGCTGCGAGCGGAGCGCGGATGACGACTTCGACGATCGTCGGCGTCAATCGATCCACCTTGTGCACCGTCGCGCGAAGCTCGTCGTTCAACTGCGCCAGGAACATGGCGTCGGGTTCTGCTGAAGCCGCTTCGACCTCCGCGAGCACGCGGCTTACCACCGGATAGCCCTGCTTCGCCGAGCCCATCGCTTTCACGACGTTTCCGAAGTACGACGGATGCACGTCACCGAAATAGCTCATGCAGCGCCCGTCCGGACGCCGCGAAAGCAGGACGCGCACCTCGTTGGGTTTGGAAATCGATTTTTCCGGCCGCACAGGCTGGCCCGACTCGTCCACCGCCTGGAAATAGCGCCCGTCGAGACTGAAGTGCGCCGGATCTTCGCGCGACAGCACCGTGTTCGGTTGGGTGCCTGCCGCGACAAGCACCGTCCGCGCGGGAAGCGTTACGGCCCCCGCTTCGACCCATGTGCCTTCGTCGGTGCGCCTCTGCGCCTTCAGCTCGATCGCCTTCGCGTGCCCGTACCCGTCGAGCTCCACTGCGCTCGGCGTAAGGCCTTCCGCGAACGAGATGCCTTCTTCCAGCGCTTTCTGGACTTCCTCGTGGTTGAGCGTATAGGACGGGCTGTCGACGAGCCGCCTTCGATACGCGATCGTAACGCCGCCCCACGATTTCAGGAGCTCGAGCACGCGAGGCGGGCGCTTTTCAGCCGCGGCCGCGATGCGCTCGCTGCGGACCGCGCGCGCGTGCGCGAGAAATTCGTCCGCGACCGCGCGCTCTTCCTCGGTCCAGGCGATCCGCGCTGCAGCTTCGCCGTGCTCCCGCGCGAGACGCTCGTAGCGTTGCAGGAATTTCTCGACCTGGAGGGGGTAATAAGCCAAGGCTTCGGTCGCCGTATCGATCGCAGTGAGGCCTCCGCCGATCACGACGACGGGGAGCCTCAGTTGCATGTTCGCGATCGAATCGGTTTTCGCGGCCCCCGTGAGCTGGAGCGCCATCAGGAAATCGGAAGCCGTGCGCACCCCGCGCGCGAGGCCATTCGGCATGTCGAGCACGGTCGGCCTGCCCGCGCCGATCGCGAGCGCGACGTGGTCGAATCCCAGCGAGAAGGCATCCTCGGCGGACACGGTCCCGCCAAATCTCACACCGCCAAAGAGCGCGAAGCGGCTGCGCCGCTCGACCAGCAGCCGCACGATCTTCAGAAAATTCTTGTCCCAGCGCACCGTGATCCCGTACTCGGCAACGCCGCCGAATCCCGCCATCACACGCGCGTCGAGCGGTTCGTAGAGCTCGGCGATGTCGCGTATCGGCCGGAAAGGCACGCGCTCTCCGCGCGGACCGACGCCGCAAATGTCCGGGGCGAGCGCTTCGATTTTCAAGCCATCGACGCCCACGACGGTGTGACCATCGTTCATCAGAAAGTGAGCAAGCGTAAAGCCGGCCGGCCCCATGCCTGCGATGAGCACGCGCTTGCCCGTAGGGGCTTTCGGATAAGCCATCCGCAGGTTCAGCGGATTCCACCGCGTGAGCAGGCCGTAGATTTCGAAGCCCCACGGAAGCTCCAGCACGTCTTTCAGCGTGCGGGTCTCCGCCTGTGGAATATCGACAGGCTCCTGCTTCTGATAGATGCATGCTTTCATGCAGTCGTTACAGATGCGGTGCCCCGTCGCAGCGCACAGGGGGTTGTCCACCGCGATGATCGCGAGAGCTGCGATCGCATGCCCTTCCGTCTTCGCCTTGTGGAACTCCGAAATTTTTTCTTCGAGCGGACAGCCGGCAAGCGTCACGCCGAAGACGGTCTTCTTGAACGAAGCTTCGCCGCGTCCGGTCGCGCCTTTCTCCCTCAATCCTTTCGAGCACGAGTCCTTGCCCTGCTCGTGACACCAGATGCAGTAGTGCGCCTGGTCGAGCGCTCCGGTGAGGTCCGTTCCGCGATCGGTGAGCCTGAAGCCTTCGCGCCGACGGAGCTTCTCCGGCGGATAGCGATAGGTCGTATAGCCATTCGTTTCCGTGACGGCGGGCACGAGATGCTGCGGATCGAGCTTGTGCGGCGCCTTGAAAAGCACACCGCCGCGATGGCGCTCGCGGCCCGCGGTACTGAGCGCGGCCCAGGCCGCATACTGCAACGCAATGTCGAGCGCCTCGCCGTTTGCAGCCTCGTCCTGCTGCCAGCGCAGCACGTGACGCGCATACGCGAGCTCCGTCAGGGGCTTGCCGATCAACGCTTCGAGCCGTGCTGCCAGCGCGAGGCCGTCGATGGCCTCCGCCTCGGCGGCCTTGAACTTGTGCATCGCCTTGCGCTGAACGAAGTTTCGTTTGACGCCATAAAGCGGATTGAGCTCGTGATGGCGCGCGGCAAGCGCACGAACTTCAGTTCCGATGCCGAACAGCCACCCGACGAACGCGTCGACCTGAGGTGCGAGCGCGAGCAGAAGCGCCGACTCCTCTCTGGCGGGCAGGATGTCGGGGCTGCTGCGGGCCCGCAGCAGCGCAGCGTGAAGTTCGGGCTCGGCGGCCGCGAGCCGGTCGAGGAAGAGCGCGTCGACTCGTTTCAGTCCGTCGTGCTCGTACAAGTCCTCGAAAGCGAGCCCGGATGCGGGAGAAGGGATTGTTGCGTTCACTGCAGCAAAATCAAAAAGCTGCAATTATAGCAATGACTTGCGTGCGGACTTAGGCTCGCCGGCGCTATGTTTATGAGACGGCACGGGACGTATTCGCCTACGCCGGAGAGCGTCCGGCCGCCGAACCACACGAGACGCTGAAAGATGTCCGCCCTTTTTTGATGGATAATCGAATTGGTGCCGGACTCGATATGCTGCCAGAAGCACGCAACGAAAACACTCTTCCCACGCTCGCTTCACCGGAGCGGACGCGCCTCGTCATGTGGCTCGTGCTGTCGGTGTTCGCGGCGCTCCTCGCCTATTTCGGGTTTCGCGGTTATCTGACGCCGGAGCTCTTCTTCCAGTTCGCCAATTCCCTGCATTGTTAGGGAGCCCGGGTGGGGCACCCTTACGCCGCAGCCCCCATCTCAGGCCGGGTGTAATCGTTCCGCGGCAGCGACGGTATTCGCGACCAGCATCGCGACGGTCATGGGCCCGACACCACCAGGGACCGGGCTGATCGCCGAAGCCTTCGTTTTCACGCTTTCGTAATCCACGTCGCCTGCGAGCTTGCCGTCAGGCAGGCGATTGATACCGACGTCGATCACGACCGCACCGTCTTTCACCATGTCGGCCGTGACGAGCTTCGGACGGCCCACTGCTGCGACAAGGATGTCCGCCGAACGCGTGAACGCCGCGAGGTCGGGTGTTTTAGAGTTGCAGACCGTAACCGTCGCACCGCGCGCGATCAGCATGAGCGCAAGCGGCTTTCCCACGATGCTGCTGCGGCCGATCACGACGGCGTGCCGGCCTTCGATCGGGATGCGCGCCTGATCGAGCATGCGGATGACGCCGAGCGGCGTGCAGGGCGCAAGGCGCTCGTGGCCGTCCACGAGCGAACCGAGATTCGCCCAGTTGAAACCGTCCACATCTTTCTCCACGGCGATCGACTGGAGAACACGTTGCGCGTCGATCGCCTTCGGGAGCGGCAGCTGAACGATCATGCCGTGGACGTCCGTACGGCCGTTGAGCGTCTGAATCGCCTCGAGTAGCTGGCTTTGAGTGATATCGCCCGCAAGCTCGCAGACCTCCGCGTGCAGCCCGATGTCGCCGCATGCGCGAATCTTGTTGCGCACGTAAACCCTCGACGCAGGGTTCTCGCCGACGAGGACGGTTGCGAGTCCCGGCCGTACACCTCGCCGCGTGAGCAGCGCCACACGGCCTCGCAGCTCGTTCAGGAGCTCGCGCGCCATCGCTGCGCCATCGAGAACGGTCGTCATCGGGAGAAGATGCGTTGCGAAAAGTCAGCGCGGCTTGCCCGGCGCGCGCGCACTATCGAGAACCTGAAAGAAAACTTCGTCCTGTCGCACCATGCCAAGCTCGCTGCGCGACCGCTCTTCGATCGCTTCGAAACCCTGTTTGAGATCGCGCACCTCCGCGTCGAGCGCCGCGTTGCGCGCCTTCAGCTTCGCGTTGGTCGCGTGCTGGGCCTGAATCTGCTGATCGACTTCCCACACCCGGAGCCAGCCGCCTTTGCCGAGCCAGAGCGGATACTGAATCAGCACAAGGAGCAGGGCCAGGGTGAGGGTCAGCCATTTCATGGGGAGCGCAGCTGATACAACGCCTTGCGCCCCGGGTAGCTCGCCGCCTCGCCGAGGTCCTCCTCGATGCGCAGCAGCTGGTTGTACTTCGCGAGGCGGTCGGAGCGGGAGAGCGATCCGGTCTTGATCTGCATCGCGTTCGTCGCGACCGCGATGTCCGCTATGGTCGTATCCTCGGTTTCGCCGGAGCGATGCGACACGACGGCGGTATAGCGCGCGCGCTTAGCCATCTCGATGGCGGCGAGCGTCTCCGTGAGCGTCCCGATCTGGTTCACCTTGATGAGGATCGAATTGGCAATGCCTTCGCGGATGCCACGCTCGAGATAACGGGTGTTCGTGACGAAGAGATCGTCGCCCACGAGCTGCACGCGCTCACCGAGCCTCTGCGTGAGCATTTTCCATCCGTCCCAGTCGTTTTCCGCCATCCCGTCCTCGATCGAAAGGATCGGGTACTTGTCGACCCACGCTTCCAGGAAATCGACGAACTGCGTCGGCTTCAGTGAAAGTCCCTCGGCGCGCAGCGTATATTCGCCATCCTCGTAGAACTCCGAACTGGCGCAATCGAGCGCGAGCGCAACGTCGGTACCGGGCGTATAGCCGGCGGCGCCGATCGCTTCGATGATCACTTTGATCGCCGCTTCGTGATTCGGCAGCCGTGGCGCAAATCCACCCTCGTCCCCCACCGCCGTCGCAAGGCCGCGCGAATGCAGGATTTTCTTGAGCGTCTGAAAGACCTCCGCGCCACAGCGCAGCGCATCGCGGAAAGAAGACATGCTGAGCGGCAGCAGCATGAACTCCTGCATGTCGAGACCGTTGTCGGCATGGACGCCGCCGTTCACGACGTTCATCATCGGCACGGGCATCGCCATCGGCCCCGCGCCGCCGATGTACCGATGCAGCGGCAGGCCGGACTCCTCGGCAGCCGCTTTCGCGACCGCCATCGAGACCGCAAGAAGTGCGTTCGCGCCGAGCCGCGACTTGTTCTCGGTGCCGTCGAGATCGATAAGCGTCTGGTCAATGAAGGTCTGCTCGGTCGCGTCCACGCCGATGATCGCTTCGCAAAGCTCGGTATTCACGTGCTCGACGGCTTTCAGCACGCCTTTGCCGCCAAACCGCTTGCTGTCGCCGTCCCGGAGCTCGATCGCTTCGCGGCTGCCTGTCGAAGCGCCGGAGGGAACCGCGGCGCGGCCGAGCACACCGGATTCGAGCAGCACATCGGCTTCGACTGTGGGATTGCCGCGCGAGTCCAGTATTTCCCGCGCGACGACGTCTACGATTGCACTCATGTTGTTCCTGACTTCATTTCTGGCGCGAAGTATTCGCCACGAGCCTCTCGGCGAAACCGGCGCGCTTCACCGTCTCGTCCAGCCGCTTCAGCGTCTCGAGGAGCGCTCGCATGTGGCTCAACGGCCACGCGTTCGGGCCATCCGAAAGCGCCTGCTCCGGGTTCGGATGCGTCTCCATGAACACGCCCGCAATGCCACTCGCGACGGCTGCGCGCGCGAGCACCGGCACGAACTCGCGTTGCCCGCCGCTCGACGTGCCCTGACCGCCCGGGAGCTGCACGGAATGCGTCGCATCGTAGACCACGGGACAGCCGGTCTCGCGAAGGATGGCAAGCGAGCGCATGTCCGACACGAGATTGTTATAGCCGAACGAAGCACCGCGTTCGCAGACCATCAGATGCTCGCCGGCCTGCGCGTCGTGTGGATTCTTGAGCTTCGCGGCATGCCGCGCTTTCTCCACCACGTTTTTCATATCGCCGGGCGCGAGAAACTGGCCTTTCTTGATATTGACCGGCTTGCCGGCCGCAGCGACCGCACAGATGAAGTCCGTCTGCCGGCAAAGAAAGGCCGGCGTCTGCAGCACATCGACCGCGGCTACCGCCTGGTCGATCTCGTCGATCTCGTGCACATCGGTCAGCACCGGCACGCCGATCTGCTTTCGCACTTCATTCAGGATTTCCAGGCCTTTGTCCATGCCGAGTCCGCGAAACGACTGGAGCGAGCTGCGATTTGCCTTGTCGTACGAGGACTTGTAGATGAACGGAATGCCGAGCTCCGAGGTAATGCTTTTCAGCTCCCCGGCCGTGTCGAACGCGAGCTGACGCGACTCGACGACGCATGGTCCAGCAATCAGGAACAGCGGTCGATCGAGGCCGACTTCGAAACCGCAGAGGTTCATGGGTGTCTCCGCGAGAAGTCCGCGGCTGCTGGGGACAGCTGCTGCCTCATCAAGCGATGTTCTGCAGCCGCTCGGGCACTGCCGGCTCGACAGCCTGGGGCCGCGGCGAACGCGCGTTTTGCAGCGCCGCTTCGACAAACGCTTTGAACAGTGGATGCCCGGCGCGGGGCGTCGAAGTGAATTCGGGGTGGAACTGGCACCCGACGAACCAGGGATGGTCGGGAAGCTCGATCATTTCGCACAAGCCTTCCCGCGATGAGAGTCCACTGACTTTCAGTCCCGCGTCCTTGAGCCGCGGCAGGTAGTGGTTGTTGACTTCGTAGCGGTGACGGTGACGTTCCACGATGCGCTCGTCTCCATATACCGCCGCGACGAGCGAGCCGCGCTCGAGCGTGCATTCCTGGCCGCCCAGCCGCATCGTGCCGCCGAGATCGGATTTCAGATCGCGGCGCTCGACGCGTCCATCGCGATCCTGCCATTCCGTAATGAGCGCGATGACCGGATGCGGAGTCTCGGGCTCGAACTCGGTGCTGTGTGCGCCTGCAAGTCCGGCGACGTCGCGCGCGTATTCGATGACCGCGAGCTGCATGCCCAGGCAGATGCCGAGATAAGGCACACGCGTTTCCCGCGCATAGCGAATCGCCTGAATCTTGCCTTCGACGCCACGCTTGCCGAAGCCGCCCGGCACCAGGATCGCATCCATCTCCTCGAGGGCGCCCGTCCCGTTTTTCTCGATCGACTCCGAATCGATGTAGTGGATCTTGATACGTGCGCCGGTATGGATACCCGCATGTATGAGCGCTTCGGAAAGCGACTTATAGGATTCCGTCAGGTCGACGTATTTGCCGACCAGCGCGATATTCACCGTGCGCTGCGGATGCTCCAGCGCATAGACCAGTTTCTCCCATGCCGCGAGGTTAGCGGGCACCGGCGTCAGCCCCAGCTTGCGGCACACGATGTCGTCGAGCTTCTGCGCGTGGAGCATGCCGGGGATCTTGTAAATGCTGTCGACGTCGACGGCCGAGATGACGGCTTCCACCCCGACGTTGGTGAAAAGCGCGATTTTCCGGCGCTCGTCGTCCGGCAGCGGACGGTCGGCACGGCAGAGCAGCACATCGGGCTGGATACCGATTTCGCGCAGCTCCTTGACCGAATGCTGCGTCGGTTTCGTCTTGATCTCGCCGGCCGACGCGATATAAGGCACGAGCGTGAGGTGAATGAAGCACGCGTTCTCGCGGCCTACCTCGATCGCCATCTGCCGGATCGCCTCGAGGAAAGGCAGCGATTCGATGTCGCCGACAGTCCCGCCGATTTCGACCATCGCGATTTCGGCGTCGCCGGCACCGCGCCGGATGAACTGCTTGATCTCGTCCGTGATATGCGGGATCACCTGCACGGTGCCCCCGAGATAGTCCCCGCGGCGTTCCTTCCGGATCACGCTTTCGTAGATCTGGCCCGCGGTGAAGTTGTTGCGCTTGCTCATTTTTGCCTGAACGAAGCGCTCGTAATGGCCCAGGTCGAGGTCGGTCTCGGCGCCGTCTTCCGTGACGAACACTTCGCCGTGCTGGAAAGGGCTCATCGTGCCCGGATCCACGTTGAGATAGGGATCCAGCTTCACCATCGAGATCTTGAGGCCGCGCGATTCGAGTATGGCGGCGAGGGAGGCGGCAGCGATACCTTTGCCAAGGGATGAAACTACACCACCTGTGACAAAGATAAATTTGGTCATCACATACACACGCTACCGTTTGCGCATTTTATCGCGCAATCGCGCAATGCGTCCAATTAGAACCGACTCCTTCCGGTGAGCGGGGGCGTCGAAGACGCGGGGACCCGCGAACGTAACACTCGAACGCCCGTTAGCATCTCGTCCGAGCCCGCGAGGCTTAAGGAGACGGGCGGGGGCGTCGAAGATGCGGGATCCCCGGGAACGTAACATTCGAAGCCCATTAGCACGTCCGAGCCTGCTGGGGTTGAGGAGACGGATACGGCAGCTGCCGGGCCAAATACAGCCACGTCTCGACCACCGTGTCCGGATTGAGGGACAGGCTTTCGATCCCCTCCTCGACCAGCCACTGCGCCAGATCCGGATGATCCGACGGGCCCTGTCCGCAAATACCGACGTACTTGCCCGCCTTGCGACAGGCCTGGATCGCGAGGTGCAGCATGTGCTTGACCGCCGCATCGCGCTCGTCGAACGCGTCCCCGATGATCCCACCCGAATCGCGGTCGAGCGCAAGCGTCATCTGAGTCATGTCGTTCGAGCCGATGGAGAAGCCGTCGAAATGCTCCAGGAATTCATCGGCAAGGACCGCGTTGGACGGGATTTCACACATCATCACGATGCGCAGACCGTTCTCGCCACGGCTGAGTCCGTTGTCCGCCAGCAGATCGATTACCTTGCGCGCCTCCGCGACCGTGCGCACGAACGGCACCATGATCTCCACGTTCGTGAGCCCCATCTCGTTCCGTACTTTCTTCAGCGCACGGCACTCGAGCTGAAAGGACTCGCGGAAGCTGGAGGAAATGAACCTCGACGCGCCACGAAAGCCGAGCATCGGATTTTCCTCGTGCGGCTCGTAACGGCTGCCGCCGATGAGCGTCGAATATTCGTTCGACTTGAAATCCGAGAGGCGCACGATCACGGGTTTAGGCCAGAAAGCAGCGCCCAGAGTCGCCACGCCCTCCGTGAGCTTTTCCACGTAAAACGTGACCGGATCGGGATAGCCCGCGCTGCGCTCCCCGACCGCGACTTTCAGGTCTGCCGGGAGATCGGGATAGGCGAGCACGGCCTTGGGATGCACGCCGATCATGCGTGCGATGATGAATTCCAGGCGGGCGAGGCCCACGCCTTCGTTCGGCAGGCGCTGGAACTCGAACGCGAGCTCCGGGTTGCCGACATTCATCGTGATCTTCACCGGCGGCTTGGGCATTTTCGCGACCGAAAGGTCGATCACTTCCGCCTCGAGAATCCCCCGATAGACAAAGCCCGTATCCCCCTCGGCACACGAAACGGTGACCGGGCGCCCGTCTTTCAGAACCCTGGTCGCGTCACCACAGCCCACGACCGCCGGGATGCCGAGCTCACGCGCGATGATGGCCGCATGACAGGTGCGACCGCCGCGGTTGGTGACGATCGCAGCCGCGCGTTTCATGACAGGTTCCCAGTCGGGATCGGTCATGTCGGTGACGAGCACGTCGCCTTCACGCACCCGGTCCATTTCCGCGGTGCCCGCCACCAGCCGTACGGTACCGCTTCCAATGCGCTGGCCGATGGCGCGACCGGTCGCGAGCACTTCGGAGCGCTGCTTGAGGTGGTAGCGCCGAAGGATGTCGACGCGCTCGGTGGCCTTCACGGTCTCGGGCCTCGCCTGCAGCACGTAGAGCCTGCCGTCGGTGCCGTCCTTGCCCCATTCGATATCCATCGGCCGGCCATAATGACGCTCGATCGCAATCGCGTACCGCGCCAGCTCTTCCACTTCCTCGTCGGTAATCGAAAACTTGCCACGCTCGGCTTCCGAAACCTGCACGGTTTTCACCGAGCGGCCGGGTTCGGTGCTGTCGGCGTACAGCATTTTCACGGCCTTCGAACCGAGCCCGCGCTTCAGAATTGCTTTCCTGCCGGCTTCGAGTGACCGCTTGTACACGTAGAACTCGTCGGGATTCACCTGCCCTTGCACGACTGTTTCGCCAAGGCCGTACGACGAAGTGATCAGCACTACCTGATCGAAGCCCGATTCGGTATCGAGCGTAAACATGACGCCGCTCGCAGCGAGGTCGCTTCGCACCATCCGCTGCACGGCCGCCGAAAGCGCGATGTCGCAGTCTGCATAGCCTTTGTGCACGCGGTAGGAAATGGCGCGATCGTTGTAGAGCGAAGCGTAGACGTGCTTCACGGCCTCTAGCACGTTCTCGCGCCCGTGCACATTGAGAAACGTCTCCTGCTGTCCGGCGAACGAGGCGTCCGGCAGATCTTCGGCCGTGGCGGAAGAGCGCACTGCGAACGATGCGCCATTCGCCATCCCCGCCGTCGCCGCTTCGTAGCGTGCCGTGATCTCTCGCTCGAGGGCGGCGGGAAACGACTCGCCCAGGATCCAGCCCCGTATGTCCTTGCCCGCGGCCGCGAGCGCCTTGACATCGTTCGCGTCGAGGCCCTTGAGACGCTGCGCGATGCGGTCGCGTAAACCGTTCTGCTCCAGGAAAAGCCAGTATGCGTGAGCCGTCGTCGCAAATCCGCCGGGCACTCGCACACCTGCGCCGGAGAGCTGGCTGATCAACTCACCGAGCGAAGCGCTCTTGCCGCCGACGGCCGCAACATCGGTCATCCGCACTTCGGCGAGATCCATCACCAGAGGCTGAGTCAATACGGTCACCATGGATTTGTGCGGACGCGCAAAACCGGCTATTTTAGCGTAAGCATCCACTTCCACGAGCCTCCCTCGTAGTGGCTACACAAAAACGCGCTGCCTTTTTCATCTCGGATCGCACCGGCATCACGGCGGAGATGCTAGGCCACAGCCTCCTCACTCAATTCGAGAGCGTACGTTTTCAGGAGGTGACGCTTCCCTTCGTCGATACGGTGGAGAAAGCGCACGAGATCGTCGCGCGCATAAACGAGACGGCCGAGGCCGACGGCGTGCGGCCGATCGTCATCAGCACGCTGGTGGACACCGAGATCGCAGCCATCGTGGGCGCGGCGAACGCGCTTTTTCTCGACTGCTTCGAGATCTTCATCTCACCGCTCGAGAAGGAGCTCGGGGTGCGCGCCTCGCATACGATCGGCCGCAGCCACAGCGTGAGCGACCTCGTAAATTATTACCATCGGATCGACGCCGTGAATTACGCGCTGGGTCACGACGACGGCGTCGCTACGCGCGATCTGGCCGACGCAGACATCATTCTCGTCGGCGTATCGCGCTCGGGTAAGACGCCGACGTGTCTCTATATGGCCATGCAATTCGGCATTCGCGCGGCGAACTATCCGCTGATCCCGGAGGATTTCAGCACGATGCAGCTGCCGGGCCAGTTGAGGCCGCTGCGCGGGCGCCTTCGCGGCCTCACGATCAGGCCCGGTCGGCTGCAGCAGATCCGGAACGAACGGCGGCCCGGCAGCAAATATGCGACGCTCGAGAACTGCGAGTTCGAAGTGCGCGAAGCCGAAGCGCTGATGCGTCAGGAAGGCATTCCTTATCTGGACGCCACGAGCAAATCGGTCGAAGAGCTCGCGACGACGATCCTGCACCAGGCAAAATTAGTCAGAAGAATCTATTAGTGTTTGGTGAGCGGGGGCGTCGGAGACGCGGGCTATTCACTCTTCAGTGCAGTTATCTGCCTCACCCGCTCGAACAGGCACACCGCAGCCGCCGCCGCAACGTTCAGCGACTCGACGTTGCCGGGCATCGGAATCGAAATCCTCTGGCGGGCGAGACGCTGAAGCGTCGGCGTGAGCCCCGCGCCTTCATTACCGAAGAGCAGCCCCGCACAGCCGCGCAAGTCCGCAGCGAACAC
>DASRIK010000693.1:0-5440 GCA_035650035.1 Burkholderiales bacterium
GTATTCATGGTCCTTGATCTCGCGGGGAACTCCGACGACGGTTGAAGTCATGTCATTGCCGCGATTCTCGCGTTAATGCAGTGCGTGGACCAATGCTCGCTCAGAACCCGACACGCGCATTGACCTGGATCACCTCGACCAGCGTTCCACGGAGAGGAGTGAACTTTGACGCAGATCAGACGCGCCGGGAGGCATCCGCTGGAGAATTATTGTAGATCCGCGTTTGTCGCGCTGCGTTTTCCAGCGCGCCATCGGAGTCGATGACATGAACGTGCCGCTCTCTCCGGCTGCTTCTCCGGTGATCGCAGCACTGCTGCGGCCCGACGCTTACCCGCATCCGGCTGAAAACGTCGAGATGCTGGAGACTCACATCTCGTGGGTGTTCCTCGCGGGTGCATACGCCTACAAGATAAAGAAACCGGTCGATCTCGGCTTTGTCGACTTCACCACGCTCGAGAAGCGCCGTCATTTTTGCGAGGACGAGCTGAGGCTCAACCGCCGGCTCGCCCCGCAGATCTACGTGGATATGGTAGAGATCCGCGGTTCTCCGGAAGGTCTTCACATCGGCGGGCCCGGTCCCGTCGCCGAGTACGCGCTGCGCATGCATCGTTTCCCACAGGAGGCGCTCGCAACGCGCATGCTGGCTGACGGTCGTCTTACGCGAGAGCTGGTCGAGCGGCTAGGCAGGCGACTCGCCCGATTCCACGCAGACCTGGTGCCGGCGCCGCCGGATCTTCCATATGCCACAACCGCCGCCATACTGCGCGAGGCCTGCCAGAACTTCGACCAAATCGCTGCGATGCTGCCGGAGCCGCACTTGGATCATGTGCTCGTGTCGATACGGGACTGGACGGAGCGCGAATTCATTCTGCGCTACAGCGAATTCCACGAGCGCCGCGAAGCGGGCATGACACGCGAGTGCCATGGCGACCTCCATCTGCGTAACATCGTGGAGCTCGATGGCGAGCTCGTGCCATTCGACTGCATTGAATTCAATGCTGCCTTGCGCTGGACTGACGTCATGAACGAGGTCGCTTTCCTGTTCATGGACCTCCTCGACTGCGGCGCCGACGCCCTCGCCTGGCGATTCCTGAATGCGTACCTCGAGGCGAATGGCGTGTACTCGGGCCTCTCGGTGTTGCGCTTCTATGTCGTCTATCGTGCGATGGTGCGAGCGAAGGTCCATCTCATCCGGGCCTGTCAGGGGAATCTCGATCGCGCCGAGGCATCGCGCCTGAGGAGTGCCTACCAGTCGTACCTGGCGCTAGCGCAGCGCTGCACCACCCTCGGCCAGCCCGCGATCCTGTTGATGCACGGCTTCTGCGCATCCGGCAAGAGCACGATGGCCTTGTCCCTCGCGCAGGAACTTGGCGGATTGCGTTTACGCTCGGATGTCGAACGCAAACGGCTTCACGGTCTTTCGCCTCTCGCGCAAAGCCATTCGACTGTCTCCAGTGGGCTCTATGGCCAGGACGCGACGCAAGCGACGTACGCAAGGCTGGCCCAGGCCGCCCGTATCGTTGTGACGTCCGGCTATACGGCCATCGTCGATGCGAGCTTCCTGCGGCGCGCTCACCGGGCTGCGCTCCGTGACCTGGCCACGAGCATGGGCGTTCCGATTGCGCTGATCGATGTGTCGACACCCCAAGCCTTGCTGCGCACACGCATCATGGCCCGCGTCGCGCGGGCAAACGATCCGTCGGAGGCCAGCCTCGCCGTGCTGGAGCATCAGCTCGCTACGGCCGAACCGGTTGCCGAAGCGGAAGACCTTCCCGTCGTTGCGCTGGATGGTCGCAGAGCGCTCGATGTGGTCGGCCTCGCGACGGTCTTACATGTGCTCTTCGGCGCCCGGCGGCGCGCAGGGCATGGGCCCAATCCGTCCGAGGCGGCGCTGGAAGCATGAGCGCGCCCGCAGAAAGCCGTTGGTCATACGCACTAATCGCGCGGCATGAAGCTCACCACGCCGATGTTTCGGCGAGCCGGTGCGAATCAGTGAAATCGATGTGACGCTGGTGCACCGTCAGCAGGCCTTTGCGCTGCAGGCGCGACATGACGCGGCTCACGGTCTCCGAAGACAGGCACAGGTAACTGGCTATGTCGTCGCGAGTCATGTGCAAAAGCAGTGCGTCCCGCGCGTAGCCCAGCCGGTGATAGCGGTCGGCCAGGCTGACGAGCAGCCGCGCGACACGCTGTTCCGCATCCATGCAGCCCAGGAGCAGCAGGCACCGGTCGCGTGAAATGGCGTCGGACAGTGCACGAATGAACTGTCGCTGAAGCATCGGCATCGCGGTCAGCATGGACTCGAGTTGGTGTATCGGAAGCACGCACACTTCGCTGTCCTCGAGCGCGATAGCATCGGACGAGTAAACGCCCGCGCTTAACGCATGCAGGCCCATAACGTCGCCTGGAAGGTAGAAGCCTGTGATCTTCGGATGACCTTCGCGCGAGACCGACACGGTTTTGAACGTGCCGCTCCGTACGATGTAGACCGCGGTAAGGGCATCGCCAGCAGAGAAGAGCGATGAGCCGTGGTGGATTTTCCGCTTCAGTCGAGCCATTGCGGAAAACGCATCGAGATCGGTGGGTCCGAGGTCTTGCGGCAGACAACCGCTCCTCAAGCCGCATGTTGCGCAGGCAGCCAGCCGACACCCTGATTGCAGTTCGGAGGCGGCTTCAGCTCCGATCCGCGGGGCGCCCGTTCCTGCACTTGCCTTCAGCACGCTAACCCTCTGCAAAAGACCACTGCGGCTTCAGTACATTATCCTGCCGGGCACTTCGGCTTTCCCATGATCCAGATCATGTGACAGCCCTATCGGCTGCATGGGAGGCGCGAGCTGAGATGACCGTGCCCATCTGGCCCGATCGATGTGTGGGCGCCGTCCCTGCAACGGCCCTGCTCGCACCGCTCGGCTGTCTGTCAGACCCGGTCAGTGGTAGCGGAGTTTCGACCCGGGGGACGTCGAGTTGGCGAATCCTTGGCGGCCGGCCCATTCTTTTGCACGGGCGATCGCGATGCGGATGCACTGACCTTCAGGGTAACCTTCCTCGAGCAGTGCGTTCGCGATGACGATCGCCTTCTCGCGCACGAGTGGGAGAAGGTTTTTCATCGATGCCGGATATCGATCCGTTGTCCAGGGCACTGAGATCTGCTCCATCGAATTACACCGCGGAGTCAAATACTAGGGCGATTTGCGGCTCTGTTCGCTGACATGGATCATTTGGCGGCGCGGCCGATGGGAGAACGTGATGGCACCCGGTCTGACACACATCAGCATCCGCGCTGATGACGCCCGATAACATGAGCGTGTCACCCATCAGGAGTCAACACGATGTATCGGCGCATACTGGTACCGGTGGACGGAAGCGCAACATCGACGCTCGGTGTGCGGCATGCCCTCGCCCTTGCGAAGGATCAGCATGCTCGTGTGCGCGTGCTGAGCGTTGTAGACGAAATGGCAGTCCTGTCGATGATCTACGGCTATCCGGCCGATGTCACCACGGTGATCGACTCGATGCGAGACACCGGCAAGAAAGCGATTGCAGAAGCCGGCGCGCTCGCCAGGAAGGCAGGCGTTCGGGCGGATACGACAATCGTCGAAGGGCGTGGCCGTGTCGTGTCGCAGGCGATACTGGACGAGGCAAAGAAATTTCGCGCAGACCTGATCGTCATGGGTACGCATGGCCGCCGGGGAGTCAACCGGCTGCTTCTCGGGAGCGATGCCGAGCGCGTGTTGCGTGAGGCGCCGGTGCCGGTGCTGCTCGTGCGCGAGCAGCAGGCGAAACGCGCGCGAGCGCCGAAGAAATGAATTAGTGGGCCGGGGCGGATCCTTTAGATCAGCGACCTTTGCAGGCGTCTCTGATAATGGCCGCGATCTCTTCTTCGGCGCTCTTTACATCGCTCTTTCGTATCGTTCCAGGTTCTGCGGCCCGGTACTTCCCGGCTTTGAAGAACGCGCAGCACTCGGCAAGACGCCGAATCTCCTGCGGCGCCACAGCCACGGCTTCCGTTGTCAATGTGTCTGTCTCAGCGCGGACGGTCAGTTCGCGATCGGTCATTTCCATACATGCCTCGCTTATCGGCAGTTGCTCCCGAGTTCACCCTACTGCGTGAGGGGCATGCGCATGCTGACGCAGATCAGTCCGATAGCCTTCATTGCGCCCGGCTCGTCTTCAGGAAAGCAGCGATCTCGGACATGATCTCCGGCTGGTGCCCGACAGCGACGTGGCCTCCGCTCGGATATGAAATGAACCGTGCGCGCGGCACGTGTTCGGCTGTGTACCGCGCAATTTCGAAAGTGCCGAACAGGTCATCAGCCATGCTGATGAGGAGCGTCGAGGTCGTAATCCGCTCCAGATCGTAGCGCTCCAGCGACGACGTCACTTTCGCGTCGTTCAGCAAGCCCCCGCGACGCGCGCTCACCGGCAGGATGTGCTCCATGATCTCGGCGACCCGCGCCTGTTCGTCAGGGCTGGCGTTCTCGACCACTGTCGGCGGTGTGGCGAGTAATCCGCGGACGACGGTGGAGCGTGCGAGCCGGGTCGCAGCCCAGAAAAGAAAGTCCGACCTCAGCGCGGTCTCGAAGAGAAACTCGGTGGCCGGCGCCGGGTGCACTGGCGCCGTGCCGCCGGGACGCGGCACGTACGCCGCCGGCACCACGAGGACGAGCGCGTCGCAACGGTCCGAGTGCCGAAGCGCGAATTGCATCGACGACGGGGCGCCCGCCGAGAGGCCCACCACAGCCGCGAGCGGAATGTTCAGGGCGTCGAGCAGGCATGCGTGCGCGTCCGCCTGTGCGGCGGCGGAAGCATTTTCGGGCAACGGCGTGCGCAGGTAACCGAAGCGCGACATTGCAATCACCCGAAACCCTGCGCTCGTCAACGCGCGTGCGAACTCGAGCCCCTGGTCGTAGCCGCCTCCGGCGCCGTGGATGACGAGTACAGGCGGTCCATGTCCGATCGCCGCGTACTCGATCAGTCCACACCGCGTTTGCACAAGCGTGCTGCCGGTTGACACGCGAGCGCGCGCCTCGCGGATGTCAGCCCGATAAGTGAAGAAAGTTACCGCAAAAACCGCAGCGCCCAACACGAGCGCCATCAACTTACACCAGCCCTGATCCACGACGCCGTGCGCGAGCAGGTGAGGCCGCAAGCCTCGGCATACGGTGGCTTCAGCGGACTTCGACCGAGGTGCGCCTCGATGAACCCACATAGGTCGAGAATAGCCGCGGCGCCGCTCGCTCGAGCTGACTTACATCAGGTCTGCATCCGCATTGAGTTAGTACATTCCAGGCAGGCACAACATTTCGATGATCCCCCCACGCGGAGATAACCATGAGTGTTTCGAAAGGTCATCGAATACTCGTTGCAACCGACGGCTCGCCCTCGGCGCAGGCAGCGTTGGGAACAGCCGGCATGATGCCATGGACAGCTGCCGCGCGCG
>DASRIK010000694.1:0-2352 GCA_035650035.1 Burkholderiales bacterium
GCCTCATGGACGATCGCGCCCTTGCGGTCGACCCTGTCCAGCCCGAGCTCATGGTGAGAACCGCGGACGCGGCTCTCGAGCTCGACCAGCTCACGGCCCTTGCAGTAGGGCCCGGTTTGGGCATTTCAGCGCAGTCGGTAGCGCTCGTGGCGAAGGCGTTTGCATCGACCCTGCCGATCGTGCTCGACGCCGATGCGCTGAACCTGCTCGGCAGCGAGCAAAAACTGGGCGCTGCCCTCGCGAACCGCGCAGCGCCCACGATGCTGACACCGCACCCCGCTGAAGCCGCGCGGCTGCTGGCCACCTCGACGGCAGAGGTGCAACGCGATCGTGTCAGCGCGGCGCTCAGCATCGCGAACAAGTATCACTGCGGCGTCGTACTGAAAGGAGCCGGAAGCATCTGCGCCTGGTCCGATGGCACGTGGGCGATCAATACATCGGGCAATCCCGGCATGGCGAGCGCAGGCATGGGCGATGTGCTGACGGGCATGCTGGCGGCGCTGCTTGCGCAGGGTGCCGACCCGGAAGCCGCGCTTGCGGCCGGCGTCTACTTACACGGGGCAGCCGCCGATGCAGTCGTCGCAGCCGGCCGGGGGCCTGTCGGGCTTGCGGCGAGCGAAGTGATCGATGCGGCGCGGGATATCCTGAATCGCGAGGTCGCAGCGAGCGCAATGCGGGTGCGTTCGTAACTCGGCTTTGTCATTGCCAGCGCTCCGCGGCGATGTCGTCCGCCGCACGGGCGTCAACCCAGCGCGCGCCTTCCCGTGTCTGCTCCTTCTTCCAGAACGGCGCGCGCGTCTTGAGGTAATCCATGATGAACTCGCACGCCGCGAACGCATCACCCCGATGCGCGCTTGCGACGACGACGAGGACGATCTGATCGGTCGGCCTGAGCAGCCCGATGCGGTGCACGACGAGCGCATCGATGACTTGCCAGCGTGCGGCGGCCTGCTGGACGATCTCCTCGATCGATTTCTCTGTCATGCCCGGGTAGTGCTCGAGTGTCATCTCGCTCACCGTGTCCCCTTCGTTCACGTCGCGGACGACACCCACGAAGCTCGCAATCGCGCCGATCGCCGGATTGCCTTTGCGCATCGCCGCCATTTCCGCGCCGGCGTCGAAGTCCTCGGTTTGAATGCGAACGATCATGGGCGTGACGGATAACGGGTGACAGATAACGAGTGACGAGCAGGCGGATCAGCCGCCAGTGACGGGCGGAAAGAACGCGATTTCGTCGCCGTCGTTCACGGGCGTCTCGGGGCTCGCCATGTCCTGGTTCACCGCCATGCGCACGTTCTTCGACTGCGCGAGCTCGCTTGCCCAGGCACCGCCGCGCAGTATGAGAGTATCGCGGAGACTCGCGACATCGCTGACGTTCTCCGGAAGCGCGATCTGCTCGCTTCCTTTGCCGAGCGTTTCCCGAAGCCGGGCGAAATAAAGGATCGTCACCATATGCAACGCTTGATCATAACCCCACGTGCCGGACCACGAAATCCGCGATCTCGGCAGGCACATTCAAATCGAATTGCGGCAGCCGGGTGGCCAGCCGGGCGTCGCTCGCAATCGCCACGATATTCTGATCGTGCGGATGGATGAGCGGTTCCCCGACCTCCGCGCGATAAACCTCGAGCTTCGGTATCGGTTCGCGCTTGAAGCCTTCGACGAGCAGCAGATCGCACGGAGCCATATGTTTCACGTGATCGCCCAGCGCCGGCTCGGGCGCGCCGCGCAGCTCGTGCATAAGGGCCCATCGGCGCGAGGACGTGACCAGCACCTCGGTGCAGCCGGCTTTCCGGTGGCGATGCGAATCCTTCCCGGGCTGATCGACGTCGAACGTGTGGTGAGCGTGTTTGATCAACGAAACGCGAAGTCCGCGCTCGGTAAAAAGCGGAATGAGGCGCTCGATGAGCGTCGTCTTACCGCTGCCGGAATAGCCGGCAAAGCCGAAAATCTTCATATCGCGGCGTGTCGAGCCGCACCACGGCACGGTAGCATTGGGGTGAGCAGGAAGAGATAAAGGAACATATGGCGGCTATTTTACCGGTCGTGCGCGATCGGCTCCGCTGCCTGCGTCCGATGCCTTTGAAGGGAGCGCACTGTGAAAAAGACCAACGGCTGGGGACTTATCGGCACGGGACGCATCGCGGATGATCGCATCCTGCCTGCAATCCGAAGCTTCAGCGGCAACCGCCTCGTCGGTGTCGTCAGCCGCGATCCAGCGCGGGCCAAACACTTCGCCGACAAGTTCGGTGCCGAGCACGCCTATACGCGTTACGAAGATCTCCTCGGCAATCCCGACGTGACCGTCGTCGCAATCCACACGCCGAATGCGCTGCACGCCGAGCAGGCGAT
>DASRIK010000695.1:0-2654 GCA_035650035.1 Burkholderiales bacterium
AATCCACCACCCGCGAGAATCAGCGACCGTTTCGCCATGGAACGCACCTCATGGGCAATCGGGTAATCGGGCAATTGGGTAATTGAGCCCGTGTCTGGGAAGCCTCACGCTTGCGCCGCGTGATGAGGCTGGCTGGGGGGACCGTATTAATACTACGGGTCGGCGCTGAATGCCACCCGAGAAAGGCCCAATGGCCCAGAGGGTGGCCAGTTGCAGAATCGGCGCGAGGCTCTCAGCCAGACGCCAGCGCTCGCACCGTGTGAATCGTATCCGCGTCGGTGGCCGACTTGTCCGTGCGATAACGTTTCACGCGCGCGAAGCGAAGCGCGAGACCGCCCGGATACACCGGGCTCGTCTGGATCTCATTGAACGCCACTTCGACGACCAACTCCGGCCGCACGTGGACCGTGTAGTCGTCGCGGCCGATCTCGAGTGAGAGCAGCTTCTCCGTCTGCCACGCGAGCATCTCGTCGGTCATGCCCTTGAACGTCTTGCCGAGCATGACGAACCCGTTCGTCTCGGGATCCCGTGCGCCCAGGTGCACGTTACTCAACCAGCCGCGGCGGCGGCCGTGGCCCCATTCCACGGCAAGGACGACGAGATCGAGCGTGCGAGCGGGCTTGACCTTGAGCCACGACGCGCCCCGGCGGCCGGCCGCGTACGGCGCGTTCAGCGCCTTCGCCATCACGCCTTCGTGTCCGCGTGACAGCGCCTCGCGCGTGAATGTGTCAGCGGCTTCGAGCGATGGCCGCACGATGCGCGGGATGACAAGCGAGCCGGCGACACGCGAGAGCACGTCCGTGCGGCGTTCGAGCGGCTCGTCGAGAAGGGCGCCGCCGTCGGCGTAGAGGCAATCGAAGAAGAACGGCGTGAGCGGAAGCTCTTCGCGGCCACGATCGATGTCCCGCTTCCGGCCGAACCGTCTCATCGTTATCTGAAATGCGTGCGGGCTGCCGCCGGGCTTGAGCGCGATGACTTCGCCGTCGAGCACCAGCTCGCGCGCGGGCAGCGCGCGCACCAGGGCGACGATCTCGGGCGCCGACGCGGTGACGTCGTTCAGCGTACGCGAGAAGATCGCGACGTCATCGCCCGCTTTGTGGATCTGCACACGCGCGCCGTCGACTTTGTATTCGAGCGCCGCGTCGCCGAGCTGCGCGATTGCCTCTCCGACGCTGTCACCGGACTCGGCAAGCATCGGCCGGACCGGCCGCATCAGCTGCACGACGAACGCGTCGAGCTTGGATGGGCCGGAGTCGCCCGTGGTCAGCGCGGCGTGCGCCACTGGTCCGAGATCGCCCGCCATCATGGCCGCCCGCCGGACGCGGGCGGCATCGACCTTTGCGGCCCGCGCGATCGCGTCGAGCAGCACGCCTTCGAGCGCACCCTGCCGCAGCTCCCCGTGGAGCAGCCGTCCGAGGAAGTCCTGCTCGTCGCGCGTGCTCCGGCCGAACAGCGACCGGAGCATCCGTGTGCGGTCGGCGGCGGATCCCTTTCCGGAGAGCTGGACCAGCGCCTCGAAGGCGTCGTCCACTTCCAGAATCTCGAGCGTCGGCTCCTCGGCTGGCGCAGTGTCCGAGGCCGAACGAATCGCCGCGTACCCCACGCCGATCCGGCCCTGCCGGGTCGTGCCCGAGAGAAACGCGACGGTCGGCTCGATTTCCTGTTCGTCGAGCCGCGTCAGGAGATCGGCCAACCGGCCAATCTTGCCGAGACGGCTGCTCGTCTCTGCAACCTGCGCGGACGTGAGGGCGAGCTCTGAAAAGCGCATAAGCTTCTGGAAAGCACTTCCCGGTACGACAGATCCTGGAAAACACTCGCCGGTACATTGGGTACGACGGGTACGTCGGGTCCCAGGAACATTCTGACGCTGGTCTTCTTTTTCATGAAAAAGATGACGGGCATCAGGTTCCTCGGACCCGCCGTACCTGCCGTACCCGCGGTACCGCAAAGCGCTTTTCAGTGTGCATCGTACCGACAAGTGCTTTCCAGATGCCGTTACACTCTGCCCGAGGAGTTCTCATGCCGAATGCAGCCGCAGTCCGACAGTACCGCTGGGACGACATGCCGAAAGAACGCGTCAACGACCTGCTCGACCGGCGATTGATCACGGGTGAGCGCATGATGCTGGCGCACGTGTACCTGAAAAAGGGGTGCATCGTGCCGATGCACTCGCACGACAACGAGCAGCTCACGTACATCGTGGATGGCGCCCTGCGCTTCTGGATCGGGGACGAGAACTCGGAGAGTTTCGTCGTCGGATCCGGCGAGGTCCTCGTCATCCCGTCGAACGTTCCGCACAAGGCCGAGGCCGTCGAGGACACGCTCGACGTGGACGTCTTCTGTCCGCCGCGGCAGGACTGGCTGGATAAGACGGACGATTATTTGAGGAGGAAGTAACGCAAGGCTCAGAGGCTCAGGGCTCAAAAGGCTCGGAGGCGAGCGGAAAGGCTGAAAGGCGAAAAGGCGAAAAGACTGAAAGCCTGAGAAGAGCAATGCTCAAAAGGCGCCCGAGTGCGAAGACAGTCGTGTTTGCAGCCTGGAATTCATCAGCTACCTGCGGGCTCAAATCAGAAGACTGGCGAAGAGATCGAAGTTCAGCGACACGTCCTACCGGCGGGTGGGTTGCGGATCGCGGCCGACTTGGGCTGACGCGA
>DASRIK010000696.1:0-6529 GCA_035650035.1 Burkholderiales bacterium
GCCCGAAATCTACGGTGTCGAGCACACGCTTACGCGCCGCGCGCGTTCGCGCGAGGTCGGCGAGAAGCTGATCGAGCGCATCCGGTGGTGGAAGGACGAATACACGCCCGGCCGTGACGCGCAAATAAACGGCCGGGTGAGTCCCGGCAATCAGCACGGCGGACTGGCCAACATTTTCGAGAAATCGCTCGGCTCGTCCATGAAGGGCGGCACCGGTCCGCTGATGGAGGTCTACCGCTACGCGCAGCCCGTGACGCAGAAAGGTTTCGTGTTCATGGACACGCCCGGGTTCGATCCGTGCTCCGCAACAGGCCAGATCGCGGGCGGTGCGAATCTCATCGCATTTACGACCGGACGCGGCTCGTGCTTCGGCGCGAAGCCAGCGCCGTCGATCAAGCTCGCGACGAATACGCCCATGTACAACCGCCTTACCGAGGACATGGATATCAACTGCGGTACGATCCTCGACGGCGACTCGACCGTGCAGGAGATGGGACGCGTCATCTTCGACGAGTTTCTGCGGGTCGCGTCAGGCGGCAAAACGAAGAGCGAGCTCCTCGGCCTCGGCGACCACGAATACGTGCCGTGGAATATCGGCATAGTCAGCTGACGCTGACAGCGCGGGTCAGCGCTCCTGCAGATCGATCTTGCGCGTTTCCACGATCTGCTTCCATTTCGCGATATCCGCCGCGACGCGCTGCGTCATCTGTTCCGGACTTTCGGGCATGACGTCGCCGCCGAGCTCCGTCAAACGACGACGGATTTCCGGGTCGTCGAGCGTTGCGCGAATGTCGTGATTGAGTCGTAACACGGCGGCGCGTGGTGTGGCGCGCGGCGCGCCGATCCCCGCAAACGAAAGCACCTCGTAGCCCGGCACGGTCTGCGCGACTGTCGGTACGTTCGGCAATTGCGCTGCCGGCTTCAGCGACGTCACCGCAAGCGGCCGCACGCGTTTCGCTTCGATGTGGGGATAGATTCCCGTGAGCGTCGTGAAAATCACGTCGAGGCGGCCGGCGATGAGCTCGCTCGTGGGCTCGGCGCTCCCCTTGAACGGAATGTGCGTCATCTCGGTGCCCGTCATGCTGCCGAAGTATTCGGGCGCCAGATGGAACACGGATCCCGTGCCCACCGAACCGTAGTTGAGCTTCCGCGGGTGTTTTTTTGCGAGCGCGATGAGATCCGTCACGGTCTGCATGGCTGAATCCGCTTTCACAACGATCACGAATGGATAAGTAACGACGGTGGTGATCCAGGCGAAATCGCGCAGCGGATCGTACGGCAGGGTTTTCGTGACCGCGGAATGCGCGGTGAAGGCGCCGCTGATGAAGAGCAGGCTGTGGCCGTCCGGCGTCGCCTTCGCAATGTGGTTCGTGCCGATCATGCCGCCGGCGCCGGGCCTGTTCTCCACGATGACATTCTGGCCGAGTCGCTCTGCGAGCTTCGGCGCCAGCAGCCGGCCGATCACGTCCGTGTTGCCGCCCGGAGCAAAAGGCGATACCAGACGGATCGGCCGCGGCGCCGGGTAGGTTTGCGAGCCGTCCGCAGCCAGGCCAGGTGCGGCGCCAAGGACGAGTCCGGTCAACGCACACCGGAAAACACGGCGGATCATCGCGCGAATTCGTCATGCCGGCGTATGCCGGCATCCAGGTTAAACGTCAAAATGGATCCTGACTTTCGTCTGGATGACGGCGCAGTTCTCGCGCCGTCAAACCGGTCGCGGCGTACGCCGGGTGACGCACCGTTTCGTTACGCGACAGCCGGCGCTTTCGCGCGTCGCCGTTTCGCCGTTGCGTCGGCGATTTTCTTCTCGATCTCCGCCGCCCAGACTTCGCGCGGCTTGAATCCCGGGAGCGAGCGCGCATGCCGCTCGAGCGTTGCCCACAGCTCGTCATCCGGCAACGAAAGGTCCACGGGTATGCGGCACGGCTGCGGGACGTACCACGGGGTGTCGATGAGGAACTCGACGCGATTTTTCTCCGGGTCGTGGATGTAGAGCGACAGCGCGTTGCCGTGACTGATCGGGCCGAGCTCGGTCGCGTCCTCGTCGCGCAGGCCGCGCTGCAGCTCGCGCAATGTGTCGAGACCGTCCACGCGGAACGAGAGCTGATTGACGATGTTGTACGGAAGGTCCGCAGGGCGCCCGCTCGCGAGCACGAACTGATGATGCTCGCGCGGATCCCGCGTCATGAACACGATCTCGCCACGACCGCCCGAGAGCTCGCCGCGGTCGCTCACCGCGAAGCCGAGAAAACCGGTGTAGAAATCGACCATTTTCGGCATGTCGGTGACGAACACGCCGACGTGGCTCAAAGTCAGTCCGTATGACATCAATAGCCTCCTGTGTTATCGGGAGTCACCGAAGGAAGGGAGGTTTCGGAGGGAAACCATGGGTTTCCCTCTGTTCGTTTACCGGCGACAACGCCGCAGGCGGTGCGTAACACGGTTACGCACGCTTCGCGGCGTACTTACCCGTCAACTGCGGCGTCTGCCCTTCCAGTCCTTTGTTCTGCCGATCGAGCCGCGTCTCGCGGCCCCACGTGCGCTTGAGCTCGTCCTGGACCTTGAACTTCAGTCGCCCCAGCTTCTCCGTCTCGATCTCGACCGTGTCCCCGTCCTGGAACGCGTTCAAGCCGCGGTGATTCGTCCCGGTCGCGAGAATGTCGCCGGGTTCGATCGGGTGTATCGAGCTCACCCATTCGATGCAGCGCGGGATCTTGTGCGCCATATCGCTCGTGTTGAAGTTCTGCTTGAGCTCGCCGTTCACCCACAGCTTCACCTGCAGACTATGCGGATCGGCGATTTCGTCGGCGGTCACGATGAAAGGACCGATCGGGGCGAAGGTGTCGCGCGACTTCATCTGGTAGAACGTGTTGCCGCTCGGCGGAAGCCCGCGTGCGGAGCCGTCGATGAAATTCATGTAGCCGAAGATGTAAGACATCGCATCGGCCGCCTTCACGTTCTTCGCGCGCTTGCCGATGACGAGCGCCACTTCCGCTTCACCCTCGAAAATGGTCGCCGGCACGTCCGGCAACACCATCGTGTCTCCATCGCCAATGACCCCGCTGGGCGACTTGTGAAACGCATTGATGGGCGCCGGCTCCGAGCGCGTGCCGTCTTCCATGTAATTCACTGCCATGCAGTCGATGTTGTGCGGCTTCGGAAGCGGTGGGCGGATGCGCACCTCCGACAGCGGCACGCCTTTCGCGCGCGAGGCAGCCTGCTCGAGCTTTCCGCGGTAATCGGCAAAGCGCTCGATCAAGCCGTTGATGAGGTTGTGCGGACCCGTATGCGGAATATCGCGGACTACGTCCATGACGTCGACGACATTCTGACCATTCAGAACGCCGAGGCGGTAATCGTTGAAGTAGAGGATTTTCATCGCCGAAGCTCCCTTGGAATCGTGCGGGTGAGTATACCGCTCCGGAAGGAACGGTTTACCCGGCGGCGTTTTCGACCCGCGAGCCTGGCCCGGCCGGTGTACGAGCGTGTTGCAGGGCTGGAGGGATATACAGTTCTTCGCCATAATCTCGCGATGGCAACGACACCCGCGACGCACGCTGGCGAGCAACATTGGCTCGATGATCTCAACACGCAGCAGCGTGCCGCAGCGACATACGGAGTAGGACAGCCCTGCGGCGGCCGGGCGTCTCCCCCCCTGCTCATTATTGCCGGCGCCGGAACGGGCAAGACCAATACGCTTGCACACCGCGTCGCCTGCCTCCTGCTCGCCGGCGTCGCGCCCGAGAAAATCCTGCTGATGACGTTCTCCCGCCGCGCCGCCCACGAGATGATTCGGCGCGCGCGCCGCATCGTGGCGAAGGCAACGACCGGCAATGAGGCGAACGGGAATGCACCCGCCGTGGCGCGGCTCGACTGGTCAGGCACTTTTCATTCGGTTGCGGTGCGGCTGCTGCGCCGCTACGCCGGGCAGCTGGGACTTCAGCGCGCATTCAGTGTCATCGATCGCGCGGACTCGGCGGACGTCATGGACATCGCGCGACAGGCGATCGGTCTCGCGGCGAAAGACCGGCGCTTTCCACGGAAAGACACCTGCCTCGCGATTTACTCCCACTGCGTCAACACGCGGTTCGAGCTCGAGCGCACCCTCACCGACGCGTTTCCGTGGTGCCTGGAGTGGCACGATGAGCTCAAACGATTGTTTGCGCGCTATGTGGAAACGAAGCTCGCGCAGCACGTGCTCGACTTCGACGACCTGCTCCTCTACTGGCACGCGCTCATGTGCGATCCGACGCTCGCCGCGGACGTCGGCTCTCTGTTCGATCACGTGCTCGTCGACGAATACCAGGACACGAACACGTTACAGGCCGAGATCCTGCTCGCGCTGAAACCCGACGGCCGCGGGCTTTGCGTCGTCGGCGACGATGCCCAGTCGATTTACGCGTTTCGCGCAGCGACGGTCGAAAACATCCTGAATTTCCCGCGGCACTTCGCGCCGCCCGCGGAGGTCGTGACGCTCGAGCAAAACTACCGGTCGACCCAGCCCATCCTCGACGCGGCGAACGCGTTGATCTCCGAGGCGCCTCGACACTATGCCAAGAGGCTCCAGACGCCGCGCACGGACGGCGCCCGGCCGCGGCTCGTCACGGTGCTCGATGAGCAGGCGCAGGCGGACTACGTGGTGCAGAAAACGCTCGCAGCGCGCGAGCAGAGCGTGCCACTCCGCCGGCAGGCCGTGCTGTTCCGCAGCTCGCATCACAGCGATGTGCTGGAGCTCGAGCTCGTGCGGCGCAACATTCCATACGTGAAGTATGGCGGCCTCAAGTTCCTGGAGGCTGCCCACGTGAAGGACATGCTCGCTGTCCTCCGCTGGGGCGATAACCCGCGGAACCGCGTCGCTGCTTTTCGCGTGCTCCAGCTTCTCCCCGGCGTCGGTCCTGCGGCAGCGGAGAAGTGCATCAGCGCTTTCGAAGCCTCCTCGCACGATTGGCAGGCGCTTGCCGCTTATCGCATGCCGCCGCCTGCGCGTGAAGACTGGCGCACGCTGGTCGAGCTCCTGCTGAGTCTTGCCGCGCCGGGTGCACCGTGGGAAGGGCAGGTTGCGCGGGTCGCCACGTGGTACGAGCCTCACCTCGCCCGCCTTTACGATTCGGCGGCCCCCCGCGCGGGCGACATCGAGCAGCTTCGACGCATCGCGACGCAGTTTGCGGGGCGCGAAGCCTTCCTGAGCGAGCTCGCATTGGACCCGCCCCACGCAACGGGCGATTTTGCCGGGCCGCCCCTCCTCGACGAGGATTACCTGATCCTCTCGACGGTTCATTCGGCAAAGGGGCAGGAATGGGACCGGGTCTCTATCCTCCACGTGACCGACGGTACTTTCCCGTCCGAGTTCGCAACCGGTAAAGCCGAGGCGATCGAGGAGGAGCGGCGACTTCTGTATGTTGCCATGACACGATCGAAGCGCGAGCTCGACCTCATTGCTCCAATGCGCTACTACGTTTCGCACCAGGCGCGAAACGGCGACGGGCATGTCTTCGGGGCTCGCTCCCGCTTCCTGACACCGGCCGTGATTGGGACCTTAGATCTCGTGACATGGCCCGCGGAACCGCACGCAGCCGAGCCCGAAGCGCCTGTTGCCCTACCGCGCCTCGACGTTGCGGCGCAGCTACGGAAGCTGTGGGCTTGAAGCGTCGACGGCGCACGTAAATTTTTGTCAGTTGCCAAGCCGTGCGCGGAGGTTAAAAATTAAACCTGCTCCGCACGAAGCGAGCAGTTATGCATCGTGCGCGGCTCAGGCAGGCGAAGATCGTGTGCCTGCCTGCAACACCTACCTCTCGGTAGATGCCGCGATAGCCGACCGGTGCTGCAACGGCGCTGGAACCTGGTTACAGGTGTAATCGGCAAAGCGGTGATCGTAGACGCCGGGTGCCGCCGGGTGCCCGGCGTCGTTCTGTACGGAGGCGTTCACGCTTTGAGCACGAGCTCAAAATGCGCCCCTGCTCCAGTGTGAGGGGGCAAGTGGAGGCGCGCTTTCCACAGAGATATCCACAGAAATTGTGGACAACCTGGACCAGGTAAAATTTGCCATCAGCGTTGCGATTTTGTTACCTTCTACAGCTGCACACGTGGCGCACGACGCTGATGTACAAAAGATTCTCTCTTTGGCATGAGGCTTGCAAAGCCTCCCTTTCGCACATCGCTTAGGCCGATTGCAACGGCGCCATGCGTCTGGGCAAACAGCGCGGGTAGATTCAACCCGACGGAAAATACAACGAACGATGTACCCACAACGCTGCCCCGCATGCCGGATACACGCTGCAGTCCCGGCTTTTTCTTTCTTCCATTCTTGAGCGCGCTATGAACACGATAACGACCGAAGGAGTCATTGTCACGCCCACACCGGTGCAGCTTGAAGGCGGACAGCCACCCGAGCTGCGGGAGCTGCTGATTGCCCTGCAAAGCGTGCGCGAGGGCGATTTCTCTGTCCAGCTTCCAGGGGACTGGACGGGACTCTATGGGAAGGTGGCGGACACCTTCAACGAGATCGTGCGCTCGAACCAGCGCTTGTCGG
>DASRIK010000697.1:0-3283 GCA_035650035.1 Burkholderiales bacterium
TCCGCGCGGCGACGGCGTGTTGTTGTCCCTCTCGAAGTTGATGCGCATCCTGGAAATCGATCCGCTCGCGCGCACGGCACGCGTGCAACCGGGCGTGCGCAACCTGGCGATATCGGAAGCGGCTGAGCAGTACGGTCTTTATTACGCGCCCGATCCGTCGAGCCAGATCGCGTGCACGATCGGCGGCAACGTGGCGGAGAATTCCGGCGGCGTGCACTGCCTCAAGTATGGCTTGACCGTGCACAACGTGCTCCGGATCCGCGCGATCAGCATCGAAGGCGAGGTTCTCGAGATCGGCTGCGATGCGCTCGATGCTGCCGGCTACGATCTTCTCGCGCTCATGACGGGATCCGAAGGCATGCTCGCCGTCGTCACCGAAGTGACGGTGAAGCTTCTGCCGAAACCGGAGTGCGCTCAGGTCGTCATGGCAGCCTTCGACGAGATCGAGAAAGCCGGCACGGCCGTCGCGAACGTGATCGCCGCCGGCATCATACCCGCGGGGCTCGAAATGATGGATCAGGCGGCCACCGTCGCCGTCGAGCACTTCGTGAATGCCGGCTATCCGATGGACGTCGCAGGCATCCTGCTCTGCGAATCCGACGGCACGGCCGAAGAAGTCGCGGACGAAGTGCGTCGCGTCGAAGCCATCATGGAACAAAGCGGCGCAACGCTCATACGCGTCTCGCGCTCGGACACCGAGCGGCTCCGCTTCTGGGCGGGGCGCAAAGCGGCTTTTCCCGCAGTCGGTCGCATCTCGCCCGACTATTACTGTATCGACGGCACGATTCCGCGAAAGCGTCTAGCGGAGGTCCTGCGGCGGATCACGGAGCTCGAGCGCAAGTACGGCCTGCGGTGCGCAAACGTGTTTCACGCGGGTGACGGGAACCTGCATCCGCTCATCCTGTACGATGCGAGCAAACCGGGAGAGCTCGAGCGCACCGAACAGTTCGGCGGCGAAATCCTGGAATTCTCGATCGAGGTGGGCGGCACGATCACCGGAGAGCACGGGGTCGGAGTCGAGAAAATCAACCAGATGTGTGTGCAGTTCAAGGCAGCCGAGCTCGAGACGTTCCACGCGGTGAAGCGCGCTTTCGATGAGCACGGGCTGCTGAATCCCGGCAAAGCCGTGCCGACCCTCAGCCGGTGTGCGGAATTCGGCCGCATGCATGTGCATACGGGCGGCGAGAAGTTTCCGGACCTTCCGCGTTTCTAGCCCCTTGCAAGACGCCCTCGACCAGCTCGCCGACAGAATCCGCGATGCGGCTGCGCGCCGCGTGCTGCTGCGCATACGCGGCGGCGGAACGAAGGATTTCTATGGCCGGCCCGCGACGGGTGAGATTCTCGATACGCGCACGTACTGTGGAATCGTCGATTACGAGCCGACGGAGCTCGTGATCACCGGCCGCGCGGGCACGCCGCTCGAGGACATCGAGTCTGCGATGCAGGGCCACGGTCAGATGCTCGCGTTCGAGCCGCCGCGGTTCGGCAGCGGCTCGACACTCGGGGGTACCATCGCCAGCGGGCTTTCCGGGCCGCGGCGTGCTTATGCCGGGGCCGCGCGCGATTTCGTTCTCGGCGTGCGCATGCTCGACGGCAAGGGCACGGATCTCTCGTTCGGCGGGCGCGTCATGAAGAACGTCGCCGGTTACGACGTGTCCAGGCTCATGGCGGGCGCACTCGGAACACTCGGCGTGCTGACCGAGATCTCGCTCAAGGTCCTGCCGCGCCCGCCTGCTGAGCTCACGTTGCGGCAGGAACGCTCGCAAGGCGAAGCGATCGGGCTCATGAACACGTGGGCCGGCAAACCTTACCCGATCACCGCTAGCGCCCACGCAGGTTCCGAGCTCTACGTGAGACTCTCGGGCGCCGAACCGGCCGTCCGCGCCGCACGGCTGAAGCTGGGCGGCGAAGAAATCGTCGACGGTGCGGCATACTGGGACGCGCTGCGCGATCATCGACTGCCGTTCTTCGCGGCGCGACCGCTGTGGCGCCTCTCCGTAAAATCGACCACGCCGCCGCTCGGGGTTGGTGGTGCGCAAGTCGTGGAATGGGGCGGCGCCTTGCGGTGGATATCCGGTTCCACTCGACCGGACGAAGTGCGGGCTGCCGCGGCACAGGCCGGCGGCCACGCAACGCTGTTTCGTGGTGATGGAGCATCAGGCGATGTGTTTCAGCCGCTCACGCTGCCGCTGCAAAAGCTTCATCGCCGCCTGAAAGACACCTTCGATCCGCAAGGCATCCTGAACCGCGGACGCATGTACGCGGATTGGTGAAAACGGAGGTCCTCGATGTCTGCCACTGCTCTCGGTTTCGACGTTTACGGTACGCTGATCGACACGAGCGCCATCGGCGCGGAAATCGAACGTCTGCTGCCCGGCCGGGGCGCTGCTTTCGCGGCCGCTTGGCGTCAGAAGCAGCTCGAGTACACGTTCCGCCGCGCAGCGATGGAGACCTATCGCGACTTCGACGTCTGCACCGGCGCTGCGCTCGAATATACGAATGCCGCGTTCCGGGCGCAGCTCACCGAGCCGCAGAAAGAGCGGCTTCTCGAGAGCTATCGCCATTTGCCGCCGTTCCCGGACGTTGTGCCCGCGCTCGACGCATTGCATGCCGAAGGTGCGCGACTTCTCGCATTCTCGAACGGCGTCGCGCAAACCGTCCACGACCTGCTGTGTAACGCCGGCATCCGCGACCGCTTCGAAGACATCGTCAGCGTCGACGAAGTGAAGACGTTCAAGCCCGACCCGGTCGCATACCTGCACTATGTACGGCGCGCGTGTGCTTCCTGCACGGCATGCTGGCTCGTCTCCGCCAATCCGTTCGACGTCATCGGCGCCGTGTCGGCCGGTATGCAGGCTGCCTGGGTACAGCGCGATCCGGCGGTGCCGTTCGACCCATGGGAGCTCGAGCCGACCGCGGTCGTCGCCGATCTCGGTGAGCTTGCACAGGCCGTAATGCGGCGGCAGGCTACCCCCGTTTAGGACTTTGCTTGCAGACATCGCTCGCCGATTTCATCAAAGACACGCCTGAAGGCCGCGAAGCCGA
Organism: Burkholderiales bacterium; assembly: GCA_035650035.1. Taxonomy (GTDB): domain Bacteria; phylum Pseudomonadota; class Gammaproteobacteria; order Burkholderiales; family SG8-41; genus JAQGMV01. Next base: position 3,046 of record DASRIK010000697.1, read on the forward strand.
GGCGATACTGCGCAAGTGCGTCCATTGCGGCTTTTGCACGGCCACCTGCCCGACGTACCAACTCCTGGGAGACGAGCTCGACGGACCGCGCGGCCGCATCTATCTCATCAAGCAGGTGCTGGAAGGTCAGCCGGTCACGGAGAAGACCCAGCTTCATCTTGATCGCTGCCTCACCTGTCGCTCGTGCGAGACCACGTGTCCGTCGGGTGTTCAGTACAGCCGGCTGCTCGACATCGGA
>DASRIK010000698.1:0-6199 GCA_035650035.1 Burkholderiales bacterium
ATGCGAAAGCTCGTGTCCGTGTCGGGCTGGGCCAAGCACCTCGTGATCTACGAGTTCACTTCCGTCGAAGCGCGTGCGCAGAATCTTGCCGGCATGAGGTCTCTCTACCCCGAAGAGATGAAATGGACGGAAGAGTGGATACCGAAGCTCACGCACGCACCCGAATCGCCGATCGTATGCCGGCGCATCTGGCCGGCATCGTAGATCGACCGTGAGCCAATCTCTCCCCGCATCGGCTGGGCCTGCCGATCCGCGGTTGATCGAGGAGCTCGTCGCCGCGAATCGCATCCTTGCGATCCAAGGCGTGCTCGACGGTTGGGGCCACGTGAGCGTGCGCCACGATGGAGATCCGAATCGCTACCTGCTGTCCCGCTCCCTCGCGCCGGAGCTCGTGAACGAAGAGGACATCCTCGAGTTCGATCTCGACAACAATTCGGTGAACGTGCAGGAACGCGGCCTCTACAGCGAGCGCTTCATTCACGGCGAGATCTACAAAACGCGGCCGGACGTGAAAGCGATCGTGCATACGCACGCGCCGTCTGTCATTCCGTTCGGGGTCACGAACATCCCGCTGCGGCCGCTCTATCACCGTGCGGCCTTTATCGCGCAGGGCATTCCCGTCTTCGAGATCCGCGAAGCCGCGGGCATGACGGATATGCTGATTCGCGACCCGGCGCTCGGCCGAGCGCTTGCAAAATGCATCGCGGACAAGCCGGCGATCCTGATGCGAGGACACGGTGCGACGGTCGTCGCGCCTTCGTTACCGCGCGCCGTCGCACGCAGCATATTTCTCGCGCTGAATGCAACGCTGCAGATGCAGGCCATGGTTATGGTTCAGGGCGGACCGATCAACTACCTCGATCCGGAAGAGGCGCGCCGTATCGAGGCGCGGGAAGGTTATGGCCTCGGCCGCGCGTGGGAGGCGTGGAAGAAGCGCGCTCTGGACACGTAAGTCCCCTCGCTCCGTGAAACGTGGAGAGGCTTAGAGTGCCTAACATAATGAGGGACTCTTAGGGTGAGGGTCACCTGGCACGAAGTCCCGCCTCCCGCACCACCTTCGACAGCGTCTCGATCTGCGCGCGCAGAATCCTGTCGTATTCCTCCGGCGTGGTAGGCGCCGCGACGAAGCCTTGATTCGTCATCCGCTCCCTCACGTCCGGCAAATTGAGGATGCGCACGACTTCGCGGCCGATGTGGTTCACGACGGCGCGCGGCGTGGCGGCCGGCGCGAGCAGGCCGATCGATCCCTCCGGTTTCTCGAAGCCCGGCAGCGTATCGGCCAGCGTCGGCACATCGGGCAAGTGAAACGAGCGCTCCGGCGTATTCACCGCGATCGCGAGCAGCTTTCCGTCCTTGATGAACGGCAGGGCACTCGCCAGCGCACAAACGCAGTAGTGCACGCGCGCGGTCACCACCTCCAGGAGCAGTTGCGGCAAACCCTTGAAGCCGACCTGAACGACTTTGACGTTCGCAGCCAGCCTGAGTCGCTCGCCCGCCAGATGCGACCCGCTTCCGGCACCGCTGTGACCGAAGATGATCTTGCCTGGCTGAGCTTTCGCCAGCGCGATCAGCTCTTTCACGGAGTGCACGCCGAGCGCAGGCGTGACGACGAGGACGTAAGGCGTGAACCCGATCTGGGTCACGCCCGCGAAATCGCGGATCGGATCGTATGGAAGGTCCGTGTAGAGCGCGGCGCTCGTGACGAACGACACTGTCGACAGAAGCAGCGTGTGTCCGTCGGGTGTCGCTTTCGCGACGGTGCTTGCTGCGAGCGTCGCGCCGGCGCCCGGCCTATTGTCGATCACGACGGGCTGACCCCAGCTTTCCGTCAGCTTGGGGCCGAGCATTCTCGCGAGCGTGTCGACCTGGCCGCCGGCGGAGAGGCCCACGAGGCGGACGGGCTTGGTGGGGTAAGCCGCCTTTTGCGAGAGCGCTGGCGAGACTGGAGCGGTCACGCTCGCCACCATCAAAGCTGTCATCGCGAGGCGCTTCACTTTAACGCTGCTTCAGCCGCTCCCTGTCGTATCCCGCCACGCGCTTGTAGCTCTCCGAGAGCGCCGCAAGCTCTTCGCGGCTGATCACATCTTCGATGTGCGTGAACGGCTTGTCGCCGGTGCGCCGGTAGACTTCCTGGAGGATTTTGTCGGGCGGCGCGCTGCGATTCGCGAGCACCACGTCTCGGGTCGCGGGCAGACGTTCGGCTTCGTAGGCTTTCAGAGCAGCCACAGGATCAGCATGCTTCGCGAGCGCATCGGACAGCGAGCGGCAGTCGAGTATCGCCTGCGCCGCACCGTTGGCGCCACGCGGATACATCGGATGCGCCGCATCGCCGAGCAGCGTCAGACGGCCGAAGCTCCAGCGCGGCAGCGGGTCCTGATCGACCATGGGATATTCGTAGATCGCGTCGGCTTTCCGGATGAAGTCCGGCACGTCCAGCCAGTCGAAATGCCAGTCCTCCATCGCATAAATGAAATCCTCCAGCTTGCCGGGACGGTTCCAGTCATTCTTTTCGTATTCCGGCGTCTCGATGTCCACGACCCAGTTCACGAGCTGCCGTCCTTCCGCATCGATCGTGTCCCGAATCGGATAGAGCAGAAGCTTCGCAGGCTTGTGCCAGCCGATGCGGATCATGCTCGCGCCGGTCAGGATCGGTTTCCATCGCGTGACGCCGCGCCACATGTTGATGCCCGCGTATTTCGGCGGTCCTTCGTCAGGATAAAGCTGCTTGCGTACGCGTGAATGGATGCCTTCGCAGCTCACCACGACACTTCCGCGCTGCGATTCGAGCGGCTTTCCGGTAGCCGAATCCACAAAGCGAGCCGTCCCGCTCTCGGCATCGACCCCCGTGCATCTCCATCCCAGCACGACACGATCGCGGCCGGCGCGTTCGACAAAGGCATCGAGCAGCACCATCTGCAGGTCGCCGCGATGAATCGAGAATTGCGGAACGTCGTAACCGGCATAGCGTCCGGCAGGCTCGCTGTAGATGAACTGACCGAAGCGGTTGAAGAAGCAGAATTCGCGCGTAATGATGGAAACGTTCGTGAGCGCCCGTTCGAGGCCCAGGTCGCAGAGCTCGCGTGAGGCATGCGGCAGGATGTTGATACCGACGCCGACAGCTTTCAGCTCGGAGGCCGCTTCGTAGATGCGGCAGGGGATGCCCGCGCGATGCAGCATGAGTCCCAGCGTGAGGCCGCCGATGCCGGCGCCGATGATCACGACATCCATTCAGTTCTCCATGCTTCCCTAATCCCCGACCCTTCTCCCGAAAGAGAAGGGTTCTATTTCCCTCTCCTCTCGGGAGAGGGATTGAGGGTGAGGGAGATTAATCTGGTTTGATTTTCGCCACTGCCACGACACGCGACCAGCGCGCGAGCTCGCGCCTTACCATTTCGCCGAAGCGCTCCGGCGTCCCGCCGACGGCGTTCATGCCTTGCCGCACGAGCAGCTCCCGCACCTCCGCCGACTCGAGCAGTGCATTCAGGTCCGAATTCAGCTTCGCGACGACACCGGCCGGCGTGCCTGCAGGCGCAAACAATCCGTACCACGTTTCCACCACGAGACTCGGCAAGCCCTGCTCCTTCATCGTCGGCACGTCGGGAAAAGGCGCTGAGCGTTTCTCGCCCATGACGGCGAGCATCCGCAGTTTCCCCGCTCTTACTTGCGGCGAGATCGTCTGCATCGCCGACACCATGGCCTGCACGTGACCGCCGACGAGATCCGTGATCGCGCCCGCGGCGCCTTTGTAAGGCACGTGAACGATGTCTATCCCGGCTTCGAGCTTGATCAACTCGGTCGTGAGGTGCTGCGGACCGCCATTGCCGGGAGATGAATAGAGCAGCTCGCCAGGCCGGCGCTTCGCGAGCTGAATGAATTCCCGCACCGATTTCACCGGAAGCTGCGGATGCACGACGAAAGTCAACTCGCTAGCGGCGATCTGCACGACGGGCGCGAAGCTCTTGACGGGGTCGAACGGAAGCCTCGGCGTCAGCGCGGGCACGGTGCCGAACGAGGTCGCCGTGACGAGGAGGGTGTGCCCGTCCGGGGGCGCTTTGGCGACAAAGTCCGTTCCGATGTTACCCGTCGCACCCGGCCGATTATCCGTGATGACTGCGACTTTCCAGCGGTCGGCGAGTCGCGGCCCGAGCGCGCGCGCGAGAATGTCCGCGCCGGTGCCGGGCGTGTAAGGAACGACGAGCTGGACGTTACGCTGAGGGTAGGCCGCGGCCCCTTGAGCGCGCACCCCCGCTGCCCAGCAAATCAGTGCTGCGCTCATCAGGGCGAGCGCGATGAGGCGATGCATACGCGGCGCCCTGACGACGAATCAACGACCGATCACATTCCCGCGAGCCCGGCCTTGGCGCATTGCTCGTCCTGGTCGCCCGTGACGCCGCTCACGCCCACGCCGCCGATCACCCTGCCGCCGCTGAATATCGGAACTCCGCCCGGCGATGCGACAACGCCCGGCAGCGTCATGACCGCCGGGCCCGCTTTTGCGATCGCGTCGACGAATGCCCGCGTCGGGCGCCGATACATCGCGGCATTACTCGCCTTGTCGACGGCGATTCTCGCGCTTGCGGATTGCGTGTTGTTCATGCGTTCGTAATACACCAGCGATCCGTGGGTGTTCACGACGGCGACGGCGACGTTCCACTTGTTCTTGGCGCATTCGGCGACGACACCGGAGGCAATTTTCTTCGCCTGCTCGATCGTGATGTCGGGTCCGTACTCGGGCCGCGGCGGCTCTTCGGCGGCGTGCGCGCCGAAGCTCGCGGACAAGAGAACGCAAAGAACCTGCACGACTCGCTTCAGCTTGGGCATGACACGCTCCTTTGGTGTTGATGTTGGGGTCAGGGAACCTTGCGCGCGGCATACGATACCGTGGCCGCATGATGCACGCAAACACGTGAGCTCACTGAAAATTCCTGGCGATCTGGTCGATTCCGGCCTGTCCGCACTTCGCGTCCGTCGCTCCGCCCGGTGCGGCTGGCGTGCCGCGCGAACCCGAGACGCCGATCGCGCCCACCAGCTCGTTACCCGCACGAATCGGGAGCCCGCCGCCGGCCGTCGCGATCTTGTCGAGATGGAGCGAGCCGGCGCCCGTCGGATTCGACGTAGCGCGTTTTCCGAACTCGTTCGAAGGCTGATTGAACGTGAGCGCCGTATACGCTTTGTTCAGGCTGTGCTGAACGCTGTGCGGGCTCGCACCGTCGTCGCTCAGCACGACTTTCGTGCGTGCCGCATGGTCGAGCACGGTGACCGTGACCTTGTGTCCTTCCTTGCGGCACACGTCCAGCGCGATGCGCGCCGCCTCCTGGGCCGAGTGGAACGAGATCGTGCGTTCGGCGACGAGGCCTTCGGCAGCCCAGCATTGCGGGGCCGCCAGGACTGCGACGAGGACTGTCGAGCTCATGTTTTTCATACGCTGCTCTCCCTTTCGAATGACTCTGCTACGCTTGTTGTTAACGAGATTGGAGGCGACCACCATGGGACAGATACTGGGACTCGGCATCACGCATTATCCGAATCTGGCAGCCCAGGTAAACATGAGCTGGCGCTTTCAGAAGTGCATCGAGGACTCGACGCTGCCGGAGCGTTTTCGTACCGCTGCGAAGTGGCATCCTACGGCGCGTGAGCAATGGGGCGAGGATCAGGGTCGCGCACATTCGGACCGCCATCGCCATGACATGATCGAGCAGTTCCGCAAAGTCCGCCGCGAGCTCGATGCCTTCGAACCGGATTTCGTGCTGATCTGGGGCGACGACCAGTACGAGAATTTTCGCGAAGACTGCGTGCCGGCGTTTTCGGTTCTCGCGTATGACTCGATCGAGTTTCAGCCGTGGAAAGGCTACAAGCGCGGGCGCAACGCGTGGAACGAACCGGATGACAAGACGTTCACGGTGAAAGGCCATCGCGCCGCCGGCAAGTACCTCGCGAGCGCGCTGCTCGAGGACGGTATCGACGTGGCTTACGCGTACAAGCCGCTACACCATCCGCTCGGGCATGCGTTCGCGAACTCGCTGCTCTTTCTCGACTACGACCGCAAAGGCTTTCCCTACCCCGTCGTGCCGTTCGCGGTGAACGCGTACGGACGTCTCCTGATCGCCGCACAGGGTGCACCGAGACGTGCCTCCGAGAGCGAGGGACAGGTGCCGACCTCGGAAAGCGATTTCGATCCGCCGGCGCCACAACCGCGGCG
>DASRIK010000699.1:0-9785 GCA_035650035.1 Burkholderiales bacterium
TCAGCCCTTCCATTTGCGTAGCCAATGCTTCGAGCGTCGGCGCGATGACTTTCGTGACCGCCTTGTCGCCGTACTCCGGCCGCAGCAACGGCTTCGTCTTCGCGTCGAACACCTGCCATGCCGCCTGGCCGGGCTGTTTAAGCACTTCCGCACCGTACTTTGCGTAGGTGTAGTTGTAGAACTCGGCGCCTTCGTCCACGAAACGTTTGCCTTCGGTGTTGATCATGAGCGACACCGGATAGCTGTGCCGGTAGGAGCTTTCAGGAAGTGAAAGATCGCCAAACTCCGGCGCGTAGCGCTCCCACGACACCGCATGCCGTCCCGACCAGTTGCCGTACGGACACGCGCCGATGTCGAGCGCCATTTTCAGTCCGTCGCCCATGTTGAAGCGCGTGCCGCGCACTTTCGCAAGCTCCCAGCCGGGGCCGAGATAGCGGGTGCGCCATTCGGGATTCGCTTCGAATCCGCCGCATGCGAGCACGACGGCACGTGCCTGGAACTCCACGGGTTTGCCTTCGCTTTTCGCGCGGATGCCGCGCACGCGCTCGCCGTCGTACATGACTGACGTTGCGCGCGTGTCGTAAAACACCCGGATACCTTTTCGTTCTGCGGTGTCGGTGAGCGACTGCACGAGCCCCGGCCCACCCCCGTTCGCGATGAGGGGCATGCGCCCGAAGAACTTGCGCTTTCCCTGCACGATCGCGGACTGATGGCGGTAGTTCGGCAGGAACCGCGCACCCTGGCCGCGGAGCCACACCATTCCGTCGAGGCTCCGCGTCACCAGAATCTCACTCAATGCCGGATCGGTCCGAAAGCTCGTGACTTGATATAGATCATCGTAGAACTGGTCTTGCGTGTTGCTTTCCCAGTCGACGGTCTCGACCTCGTCAGCGGGGATGTCGGTGACTTTGGCGAGATCGCGGACGGAATCGTATGCAAAACGCATCACTCCTCCGGCAAAGCGGCTGTTGCCACCGGATTCCATGATCGATGCCGCTTCGAGCATGATCACGCTTGCCCCCGCGTCCCGGGCAGCGAGTGCCGCGCACAGCGCGGCATTGCCTTTTCCCACCACGACCACGTCGGCTTGGTGCATCGAGAGCCTTTCTGTTAATGTGAAGCCATCGACTGGGAGGAGTCGCAATGCCTCTGGTGCTGAAAGGCGTCATGCAAAGCCCCGTGACGCCGCTCAAGGAGGATTTTAGTCCCGACCTCGAGACGTTCGAGCGACTTCTCGACTTCCATGTGCGTACCGGCGCCACGGCTATTTCGTGGCCGCACCATAAAGGGGAGTCGCTCAACCTGACGATCCCCGAACGCAAGGCATTTGCGGAAGTCGCCGTGAAGGTCGTCGCCGGCCGCGTGCCCGTTTCGATCCACGTGAGTGCGCTCTCGCTCAGGGATTCGATGGATCTGGCCCGCCACGCCGAGTCGATCGGTGCTGACGCGATCATCGCGATCACGCCTTACTTCTGGAACCCGACGCCCGAAGCCATCTACGAGTACTTCGTGAAGCTCGGGACGACGATCGACCTTCCGTTGATCGCGTACAACTCCCCGAGCTATCTCGAGGGCGTGGAGCTCACGGGGGAGCTTACGAAGCGTCTCATCGAGCGCCTGCCGAACTTCGTCGGTATGAAAGAAGCGAGCTTCAACAGCGAGAAATACCTGGAGATCGCTCGCGTCGCGCTGCCGCTTCGCCCGACGTTCGCGATGATTTCCGGCGTGGAGTTTCTCGCGCCTGCCATCCCGATGGGCGGCGCCGGCTCGTATTCGTCCGCCGGCGCGATCTGCCCCCGCCTCTGCATCGAGCTTTACGAAGCGTGCGCGAAAGGCGAGAGCGTCAAAGCGCGCGAGCTGCAGTTCAAGCTCGCCCTCCTCTGGGATCTCTTCCGCGATCAGTATCCGTCCTCCCTGAAGGGCGGCATGGTGCTCATGGGGAGACCCGTGGGTCCGACGCGACCGCCCCTCCCGACCGCCAGCAAGGAGCGTATCGCGTACATCGGTGAGCAGCTCCAAGCGCTCGGCATCATGGATACGGAGCCTCACGGATGGTGACGCCGATGTTTACGCCGGGGTTCGTTCACACGCCCGTGACGCCGTTCGCCGCGGACGAAACGATCGACTGGTCGAGCTTCGGAAGGCTCCTCGATTTCCATATCGCCAACGGCGCACAGGCGCTTGCGCTTCCGATGCACGTGGCCGAATCGGTGAGCCTCACGGACGCGGAGCAGCGCGAGGTTGTTTTTTTCGCGCTGGAGAAGGCGCGCGGGAAAATTCCCGTGATCGCACACGTAAGCGACGCCGGCACCACGATCGCGGCAGACCGGGCAGCGCATGCCGAGCGGGCCGGGGCCGCCGCGATCGTGATCACGACGCCGTACTACTGGACGCCGCCTGCGGACATGCTGCTCGAGCACTTCCATCAGATCGGCGCAAGCGTCCGCATTCCGGTATTTCTCTGGCACGCGCCGGACGAGATGCGCGGGTCGAAAATCACGACGGACCTCGTGCTGAAACTTATTTCACGCCTGCCGAATTTCGTCGGTGTGGTCGACAGCAGCAACGACTGGCAGTTTCAGATCAACGTGCTTTCGAATGCACAGCGCGCGAGGCCGGCCTTTCAGCTCGCGTGCGGAACGGAATACTTCGCCTCAGCCGGTGCGAATGGCGCGACCGGTTTCTTCAGCGCGCTTGCCGGTGTTGCACCCGTGCTCACGCGTCGCCTTTACGAGATCTGTCGCAAGGAAGATTACTTTGAAGCACGCCCGCTGCAGACGCACCTCGCAGCGTTGCATCGGATCGTCAAAAGCGGCGGCTTTGCGGGACTGAAGAGCGCGCTGCGGGCGATGGAACGCGATTGCGGAATACCGCGGCCGCCGATGGAGCCGCTCGACGCGTCACGCGAGCAGGGTTTCCTCGGAGAACTTCGGCGATTTCCACCGCTCGGCGCAGAGCCGAGAGGCTGGTGATCCGTGGCCACGCGACGCGAAGTCCGCAAAACAGCGTTTGTGACGGGCGCGTCGTACGGGATCGGTGCCGCCATCGCGCTCGCGCTCGCTCGCGATGGATTCGACGTCGTCGTTTCCGCAACACGGCTCGAAAACGTTGCGGAGACCTCCGCGAAAATCGAAGCGCTGGGTGCGCGGGTATGTGCGCTTGCGCTCGACGTGCGCTCGAGCGACAGCGTGCAGGCGGCGTTCGCGCAGGCTGTCGAGCGCATCGGGGCACTCGACGTGCTCGTCAACAACGCCGGCATTCCGCTCAATAAATTCGTTCTGGACGTGACGCCCGGCGAATGGGAGAACGTGCTTGCCACGAACGTAAGCGGCACGTTTTTCATGAGCCAGGCCATGGGTCGCCACTTGATCGAACGCGGCCGCGAAGGCTTGATCGTCAACGTCGCGTCGACGCATGGCATCGTGGGTTTTCCCAAGCGGGCCGCGTACGGCATCTCGAAGGCCGCGGTCATGCACATGACGCGCATGCTGGCCATCGAATGGGCGCAGCACCGTATCCGCGTGAACGCGGTTGCGCCCGGGCGCGTCGAGAGCAACTCACCAGGCCGTGCAGAAACGATGTCGGATGCACAGTTTCTCGAAGTCGCACTGAAGCGCATACCGCTCGGGCGTTTCTGCACCGTTGAAGACGTCGCCGAAGCCGTGAGCTACCTCGCCAGTCCCGGCGCCGCATACATGACCGGCCACACGCTCGTGCTCGATGGCGGCGTGACCGTCGCCTGACGAGTTCTACTTGATCACAGACCAGACCTTCGCCTGATCCAGCGCATACTTCTTCACCGCCGGCTCATCGAAGCCGAAGCCGAGACCGGGCGTCTCATGCAGAATGAGATAGCCGTCCCTCTGCTGTAGTTGGCGGTCGATCAAACGCCTGAAGTTGAGCACCTGGTCATCCGGGAAGAATTCCACGTAACGCGCATTTGGCGTCGCCGCGACCAGCGGGGCGTGCACGTCGTGGAACCAGTGCGGGCAGAGGGTGACGTCGTACCCGGCGGCGAGCGCGGCGATACGTCTCCATTCGCTGATGCCGCCGCACACCACCGCATCCGTCTGGAGTATTTCGGCACCGCGCTTGTCGAGCAGCTCCTTGTGGTACCAGCGCCCATACGCGATCTCGCCGGTCGCGATCACCACCGGCGTCAGCTCCGCGAGCCTTGCATGCGCGTCGATCGAGTCGGGGCCGAACGGCTCTTCCATCCAGTACGGGTCGTAAGGCTCGTACCGCCTCATGTAACGCAGCGCTGTCGGCACGTCGCTCCATGCATTGTTCGCGTCGAGCATGAGATGCACGTCCGGCCCGACGGCCTCGCGTGCCGCCGCGATGCGTTCTTCTTCCTCGCTGGGCGAAAGCCGTCCCACTTTCATTTTGACCGCCTTGAAGCCCTGCGCGACGTAGCCGGCGGGCTCTTCGCCGAGCATGCAGTAATCGCGCGCGGAAACCGTGCGCGTCGTTAAGGAGGTCACGCTGTCGAGCGGGACTCGGGCGATACACACCGCTACCGATTCGATCCTGGCCATAAACGGACTCCCGAGGGAAAGCCGCTAAAATAGCAAAACTTCCACCGCAGTCATTCGGACCTCGTCCGAACTTTCTGCACGTCGATCCGGACCCGCGCCGGATTCCACTTTTTTTGCAGGTACGTTATGGGTATTCCGCTTTTCCATCTTGCATTTCCTGTCGACGATCTCGGGACGGCGCGCGCGTTCTATGGCGGCCTGCTCGGCTGCCCCGAAGGCCGCTCGGCGGACGATTGGGTCGATTTCGACTTCTACGGCCACCAGATCGTGGCGCACCTCGCGCCTGCGGAAGCTGGACATCGTGCGACTTCGCGCGTCGACGGCGACAATGTGCCGGTGAGGCACTTCGGCGTCATTCTCTCCATGGACGAATGGCAGAGGCTCGCCGACAAGCTTACAGAAGCGGGCACACGCTTCGTCATCGAGCCGCACGTGCGCTTCAAAGGCCAGGTGGGCGAGCAGGCGACGATGTTCTTCCTCGACCCGTGCGGCAACGCGCTCGAGTTCAAGGCTTTTCAGGACATGTCGCAGGTTTTCGCGAAATAGCGCCACCCGCGTGCGGGCGGTTGCTTCCGCGTCAACAAAATCACTACACTGCGCGTTCCATCCGTTCGCAAGTCCCAGAAAATCGGTTCGTCCAATGAGGAGGAAGTCCATGTCTCGTGTACTGAAAGCGCTGCTTGCGGCTGCGGCCCTCGCCTTCGGGGGCCCTGGCGTCGCGGGCGAGTCGATCAACCTCTCGATCGCTACGGGCGGCACGGGCGGTGTGTACTACCCGCTCGGCGGCGGTCTCGCGAACATCCTGTCGAAGGCAATCCCGGGCATGGCCGCGACGGCCGAAGTCACCGGCGGCTCGGTGGACAATATGCGCCTGATCGGCACCGGCAAGCCCTACATCGCGTTCACACAAACCGACGCCGCGTACGACGCGCTGCGGGGTGAGGACAAGTTCAAGGGTAAGCCCATTCCGGTGCGCACGCTGGCCGTGGCCTACCCGAACCGCATGCACGTGGTAACCATCGAAGGCACGGGCATCAACAAGATCGACGACATCAAAGGCAAGCGCGTTTCGACGGGCTCGCCGGGCAGCGCCACCGAGGTCTTCGCGTTTCGTGTAATCGACGCCGCCGGAATGCATCACGACAAGGACATGCGCCGCGAGCGTCTCGGCGTCGCCGAATCGGTGAACGCGCTCAAGGACAGGAAAATCGATGCCTTCTTCTGGGTGGGCGGACTCCCGACCGCCGCCGTGACCGACCTCGGCGCGAGCCCCGGCGTCAAAATCAAGCTGATCGACATCGCGCATCTCGTGCCCGCGATGGTGAAGAAGCACGGGAACATTTACATCCAGGACGTCATTCCGAAAGGCACGTATCCCGGCCAGACCACGGACAATCCGCAGGCAACCGTGCAGAACCTGGTGGTCGCGCACGAGAACATGAGCGAGCAGCTCGCGTACAACATCACGAAGGCGATGTTCGACCATCACAAAGACCTGGTCGCGGTCCACAAGGAAGCGACGTCCATCACCTTCGCGAATCAGAAGGAAGCGAACAGCGCCCTGCCGTGGCATCCCGGCGCGCTCAAGTTCTATAAGGAAAAAGGTGTGAAGATGAAGTGAAGTCGCGAGACTTCGCAAAAACCCCGCCGCGCACCGGCGGGGTTTTTCTTTGTATGCTAGTGTGAATCGGGGAGGAGCAGCCGGATGGCCGACAAAGAGACCCTCGCGATCGTAGACGACGGCATGTCCATCGACGAGCAGGTGCCGCTCACGGAAGAGCAGAAGAAGCGCCTCGAGGAATTCATCGAAGAAGAAGAAGGCGCGCACAACCGCTACAAAGGCGTTCTCCGCCATGTGATGACGGCGCTCGCCGTGATCATGTCCCTCGTTCATCTGTACGCGGCGGTCGAGATCGTGCCCGCTTACATCATGCGGCCGCTGCACGTGGCGTTCGCGCTGACGCTGATCTTCCTGCTGTTCCCGGCCGCGAAGCGCTTCCGGCATCGGCTCATGTGGTGGGACATCCTCCTGGCGCTCGCGTCGGTCGCCATCGCGGGATACATCCTGTATTGGGGTGATCTCCTGGGCGACCGTGCGACGGTGCCGGAGTTCGAGGACCAGGTCGTCGGCGTGATTCTCATCCTCCTCATCCTCGAGGCGAATCGCCGCAGCTCGACGTGGATCCTGCCGTTCATCGTCGTTCTCTTCATCCTGTATGCGCTCTTCGGACCGTATTTGCCAGCGCCCTGGACGCACAAGGGTTACGACATCGCGCGACTCACCGGCTCGTTGTACATGACGCTCGAAGGCATTTTCGGCGTGGCGGTGGACGTCTCTTCGACCCTCATCATTCTCTTCACGATCTTCGGGGCGTTCCTGCAATACTCCGGCGCCGGAAAATTCTTTATCGACTTTTCCTTCTCCGCGATGGGCGGCAAGCCCGCGAGCGCCGGGCGCGCAGTGGTCATGGGCTCGTTCCTGCTCGGCGGACCGTCCGGCTCGGGGGTGGCGACGACCGTGACGCTCGGCTCTGTCGCCTATCCGCTGCTCGCGCGCTCCGGATACGGAAAAGAGGCCGCCGGCGGACTGCTCGCTGCCGGCGGGCTCGGCGCAATCATTTCTCCGCCGGTCCTCGGCGCCGCGGCTTTCCTCATTGCCGAGTTTCTGAAGATCTCGTACCTCGACGTGATACTCATGGCGGCGATCCCGACGCTGCTGTTCTACCTCGGCATTTTCGTGATGGTGGAAATCGACGCGCGCAAGTTCCACATGCACGCCGTGCCGCTCGAAAAACACCATCGCGTGCTCGAGCTCGCGCGACGCTACTGGTTCCACTTCGTCTCGCTCATCTCGATCGTCGTATTCATGTTGCTCGGGTACTCGCCGGTCATGTCGGTGTTTTTTGCGACGCTCGCGACATTCCTCATGTCGTTCTTCCAGCGTGACTCCGCGCTGATCCCGTACGACTGGTTCAAGGGCAGGCTGCCGTGGATCGGAGGATTCTGGGAGTCGGGTCTCGTCAAGGCGCTCGAGGGCGGCTCGGTCAGCATGCTGAACGTCGCGGCGACGTGTGCGTCGGCCGGCATCATCGTGGGTGTGGTGACGCTGACCGGGCTCGGGCTGAAGTTCAGCGCGATCGTGCTCGACTACGCCGTGTCAGGCGCGCACGCGCTCGTCGCGTTCTGGGGATTTTTCGGCGTGGCGAATACGCCCGAGCTGCTGCACGACATGCAGCTCCTGCTTACCGCGTTCTATACGGCGCTCATCGTGTGGATCGTCGGCCTCGCGGTACCGGTAACGGCCTCTTACATCATTTGCGCGGTGATTACGGCGCCGGCGATGATCAAGCTCGGCGTGCCGGATTTCGCCGCGCACATGTTCATTTTCTATTACGCGGTGCTCTCTGAAGTGTCGCCGCCGACCGCGCTTTCGCCTTTCGCCGCCGCCGCGATCACGGGGGGTGGCCCGTATCGCACCACGTTGCAGTCGTGGAAGTACTGCGCCCCGGCGTTCCTCGTGCCTTTCATGTTCGTGCTGGACCCGGCCGGGACGGGACTTCTGCTGACGGGCTCGTTCAAGACACTCGCGACTGCGGATTGGGGGTCGATCGCGGTCGTCACGATCACGGCGGTATTCGGCATCATCGCGCTTGCCGGCGGGTTGCAAGCGTGGCTATTCCGCAGGACGACTTTCGTCGAACGGTGGATGCTCATCATCGCAGGACTCATGCTGGTGTATCCTGCGCCGTTGTTCGACTACATCGGTTTCGGGCTCGTGGCCGCCGTCGTCGTACTTCAGAAGCTGCGCCAGCCCCAGCCCGCGGCCGCGCCTTCGTAAATATGCTGGAGTCGTTTCACGCGAAGTATCCGACGCCTTTCGCGACGCTCGGCATCCGTACGCTTGGCGGGCGCGTCACGGATATCGAGTATCTTGCCTGCGGTGTTGCAACGCTTGCTCCATTGAACGAAGTGGCCGAGCGTGCGTGCAAGGAAATCGAGCGCTACCTCGACGATCCGGAGTACGCGCCGCGCATCGAGTTCGAATACGCCGGCACTGCTTTCCAGTGCAAGGTGTGGCGGCAAATCAGCGCGATTCCGGCGGGACACATACTCACTTATGTCGATGTCGCACGCGCGCTGCGCACCGCCCCCCGGCCGGTCGGCGGCGCCTGCGGCGCGAACCGCCTGCCCATCGTCATTCCGTGTCACCGCGTCGTAAGCGCGAGCGGCATCGGCGGCTTCATGCGCAGCAGGAGCGCGGACGCGCTGGCAATCAAGCGCTGGCTGTTGCGTCACGAAGGCGTGCGCGCCTCGTAGAAAATGGCGCGGCCGCGACCGGAACGGAAGACCGCGGGAAACGAAGCGCTGCTCGACGAATTCTGCGATGCGCTCTGGCTGGAAGATGGCCTCGCCCGCAACACCCTCGAAAGTTATCGCCGGGATTTGCGGCAATTCGGTGCCTGGCTCGAGGCGCGCGGGCGAAAAGCGCTCACGGCCGCCGATCATGCGGACGTCCAGGATTATCTGAGCCACCTCTACGCTCGTAAAACGCGGGCGTCCAGCGCCGCACGGCTACTGTCGAGCCTCAAGCGCTTGTACCGCTATCTGGTGCGGAACGGGAAATGTCCTGTCGATCCGACGCTCAGGATCGAGGCGCCGCGGTTGCCGCGCCGGCTTCCGAAAAGTCTGACGGAAGCCGATGTTGAAAATCTCATTGCTGCGCCGGACATCGATACGCCTTCAGGTATACGCGACAGGGCGATGCTCGAAACGCTCTACGCGAGCGGGCTGCGCGTCTCGGAGCTCGTGACCCTCAAAAGCGCCCAGGTGAGCCACGATATGGGCGTTGTCCGTGTCATGGGCAAAGGGTCCAAGGAACGACTGGTTCCGCTGGGAGAAGAAGCGCTGCGCTGGCTTCAGCGGTATCTGCGCGAAGCGCGGCCTGCGCTGCTCGCCGGGCAGATCACCGATGACCTGTTCGTCACGTCCCGCGGCAAAGCAATGACGCGACAGGCATTCTGGCAGCTCATCAAGCGCCACGCTTTGCGGGCGGCGCTGGGCAAAGCGATTTCACCGCATACGCTGCGGCACGCGTTCGCGACGCATCTCATCAACCACGGGGCCGATCTGCGGGTCGTGCAGCTGCTGCTCGGGCATTCCGACATTTCGACCACGCAGATATATACGCACGTAGCGCGGGAGCGGTTGAAGCAATTGCACGCTAAACATCATCCACGTGGCTAACCC
>DASRIK010000700.1:0-5488 GCA_035650035.1 Burkholderiales bacterium
CGCTTCGCGCTGCCGTACGAGACGGCGGGCGAGGGCATAGAGCGCCGGAATCGCGCCGACGCCAAACAGAAAGGCCGGAAGCCTAACGCTCCACGCCGATTCGCCGAAGATGCCGCGCGTGACGTGCGCAAGCAGCGCGTACAGCGGATGGTGGTTGTCGCCCCAATACTCTGTCAGGATGCTTCCGACGGGCGACCTGAACGAACGCACCAGCGAGTAGATCTCGTCGATCCACAGTCCGCCGTTCAGTCCGATTCCGCGCGCAACAGCGGCGACAAGGACGAGAAACCCTAACGCGAGCCACGGGATCGCGTCGGTCAGCGGCGCGGCAGCTCGCGTGTCAGCTCGATCGCCCGAGATCAATCCTCCACGACGTGCGTGGCGAAGATCTTCCGATACTCCGCCCATTTGCTGTGGTCGAAGGATCCGTTGCCGTTCAAACAGTTCGTCGCGGAATACGCCATGTACAGCGCGTGATGCGTATTGTCGTGCGCGAAGAGTCCCTGACGACCGTAAACGAGCAGGTTCGGCGTCGATGCAGCCCAATCGTCCAGCGTGCCGAATGGTACTTCGTAGCCTTTGAGATAAACCGGGTACGCTTGCTTGAGCCTCCGCACGTGTACCGCGATCGGCGGCCTCGCGAGCGGCAATCCGGCGCGGGCCATGTCCGCGGCGACGAAGCGACCAAGCTCCTGATCGTCCATCGTCCAGAGCTCGTCGTTCGTGGAGCAGGGAAGCTCCGCGCAGAGCACGGTTGTCCCTTTGGGCTCGGAAAGGCCGAAATAGTTTTTCGGCTCCGAAAGCCTTGTGACGCGCACGTTCGATTCGGGAAAGTAGTGCGCGTCCGTCGGCGTGAAGCGATCGACGTCGAGCTGCAGGTACACGAGCACCATCTGACGGTAGCTGATCTGACTGGCCGCCGAGAGTACGCGCTCGTCAGGCGCCGGCGCCATGCAGCGCGCCAACAGCGTGATGGGGATCGTCGACCAAATGTGGTCGGCCTCGATGCGACGCGTGCTGCCGTTTCTCTGCGCAGTGACCGTCCACGTATATCCCGGGTCCTGCGACCGCTCTATTCGAGCCGCGCCCCATCCCAACGCGAGCTCCGCGCCTAACGAAGTCGCAGCGCCTGCATAGGCTTCCGAAATCTGGCCGTACCCGCGCCGCATGTAGTAGAAGTTGCCGCCGCCGGGCGGCTTGATCAGGCGTTTGAGCAGCTTGCCGAATGACCCGGCAGACACACGCTTGCGCGCCTGGATCCCCGAGAGCAGCTCGGGTTCGTACCCCCACAACTTCCGCGCGTACGGGAAATAGAAGTGGTTGCACATCGTCGGCCCGAGGTTCGCCATCAGCACCGAGGCGAACGTGTCTCCTTCCGCGGGCTTGCTCAACTTGCGCATGACGAGATCGCGCAGCATGCCAGCGGCGAAGCCTTTGTCCAGGCGCCGCAGCAGGTCCAGCGTCTGAATCGGAAAGTGCAGCCACTTGCCGCGCAGACGAATGCGGCCGTGACGCACGCGGTCTCTGAAGTCGCTGCCTAACAACTGCTCGATGTCGCGCAGCACTTCGGGATCCACGGCGTGGTGCAGCCGGTGGCTCCCGTAGTCGAGCCACTGATCGCCCCAAAAGAAGCTGCCGGCGTTGCCGCCCACGACGTCCTGTCGCTCGAGCAACGTGACCGTAGCCTTGCCGGTTCGGCGTAGCTGATAGGCGGCCCCGCATCCTGCGGGCCCGCCGCCTAACACGACGACGTGCGGAAGCCGGCTCACTCGTGAATCACTCCTGGTCAGGATTTTGGCGCTGCTTTGACTTCGTTCGCCCGTCGCTGCCACGGCGCGCGACCGCTGTTCCACAGCGACTCGAGCAGATCACGCTCGCGGATCGTGTCCATCGGCTGGAAGAATCCCGCATGGCGGAACGCCATGAGCTGCCCATCACGTGCGAGCTGCTCCAGTGGATCGCGCTCGAGGATCGTCTCGTCGCCTTCGATGTAGTCGAAGACGCCGGGCTCGAAAACGAAAAAGCCGCCGTTAATCCATCCACCTTCTGCCTGAGGCTTCTCCGTAAACTCTGCGACTGCGTCATTCGCGAGTCGCAGGCCGCCGAAGCGTGCAGGCGGACGCACGGCTGTGACCGTCGCGAGCTTGCCGTGTGCTCGATGAAAAGCCATGAGCGCTTCGAGATCGACGTCAGAGAGGCCATCACCATACGTCGCCATGCAGGTCTCATTGCCGACGAGCGCCTTGAGCCGGCGCAGTCGGCCGCCGGTCATCGTATTGAGCCCCGTGTCAATCAAACCGACGCGCCAGTCGAGACGGCTGCCGCTGATCACCTTTATCCCACCGTCGCGCAGATCGACGACGAAATCGCTTTCGTGCACGGCGATGTTCTTGAAGTACTCCTTGATCATCTCGCCTTTGTAGCCACAGGCGACGAGGAAGTCCTTGAAGCCGTACGACGCGTAGAACTGCATGAGATGCCAGAGAATCGGTCGACCGCCGATCTCGACCATCGGCTTGGGACGCATCGCCGTCTCCTCAGCCAAACGTGTTCCTCGTCCGCCCGCGAGAATGATTACGTGCATAACGAGTTACGAATCGGCCCGCGCGGCCCCTGCTTCGTGCGCTGCGATCTCGCGCGACGACACAAGGCCACGCCGCCACGCCGACAGCGTATTGGAGAAGCGATAGCGAATTAAACCGCTGAAGAAATTCACGCACGTCGCGGCACTCACGTGCGACAACCCCCGGCTCCGCATCCGCGCAAAGACGTTGTACTCGATGCAACGGACGCCGAGGTAGTGCGACTTGATCATGATCTCAGGATCGAGGAACCAGTCGGACGAGGACAGCTGCATCCGCCGCACGACCTCACGCGGCATCAACTTCGGCAGGCCGTTGATGTCGAACGAGGCGATGCTCGGCCACAACGTGCGGAAGAGCATGTTGTACGTGACCGACACGACCTTGCGTGTGAATCCATCCATGCGGAAACGACGACGTGCCTTGACGACGACGGCCTCCTCACACGCAAGCGCCTCTTCATACAGGCGCACGGTATCTTCGGCGTCGACCTGCGAATCGGCGGGGATGAAGCCGATCCATGGTGCCGTGCAGTGCGGGATGCCGCTCAAGATCCCGAAGCCGTAGCCCTGGTTTTTTTCGACGCGTACGTGCTTAACGCCGGCTCCTGCTGCCTCGAATTCCTTGATGATCTCGCCCGTGCGATCATGTGATCCATTGTCGACAGCCACGAGCTCGAGCCGATATCCGGGCACCTGAAAAGCGTGCAGAGTGCGGCGGATCGTTTGCGCGACGATCGCCTCTTCGTTGTAGCACGGCATAACGAGCGAGATTTCGGGGCCGGTTCCAGGCCTCTCGACTGCCCGCCAAGCATCTGACGCGGACTGTTTCATCTCGTGGGATTACTTATTCGAATGCGCGCTGATAGTGAAAAGTCGGGGCCACTTGGTGCTGCAGGCTCCGAGGGAATGTCCGTCCCGAATACACTAGCCGGGCCGTCGTGCGTTCTCGCAATTTCCATGACCGCGCCAAACGCCGTTCGGTGACATTTACGGTCATCGCAAGTGCCGCCAGGAGTCGACTTAGCCTCGTTCAGCGCGTCGCCCTTCCGAGCGCGCCGCACGGACCGCATCGACTGTTGCGCGCGTGCGACTATGGCACATCGTATGCCCTCTGCGCCACTCCGCCTCGCACTAACGGGGTCAGACTCCACCATGGAGTCCTACCCCGGGTGGAGTCTGACCCCGGTGTGCCCTTGGCGCGGCCAACCAGTCAATCCCGCGACCTGCCATAGCTTTTGCATAACCGGCCCGACGAAATATCGCGCGCGACCGGAAAGGGTTCGGCCAAAGCCAGATTTCCCAGCTCATGACTGCTAAGGATTCTATCGCGACGACGCCCCCCCCAAGCCGCGGCAGCCTGTCGGCCGACGCGGACGTCGTCCTGCAAGAGGACGCTGCCCACGCCGCAGATGCGCTCGGTGACGCCGCTGCGGCCCTCGAAGGATGCTCGATTCTGCTGAGCGGTGGGGCCGGGTTTCTCGGTGCTGCTTTGCTCGACACGATCATGCACCTCAACGCGACGCGATTCACCAAGCGCGCGCGCGTCGTCGTTGTCGACAACTTTGTAACTGGTGTTCCGGAGCGACTTCAGCGCGCTGCGAAGGACCCTAACGTGGAAGTTGTCCAAGCGGACATCATCCGCGAGCTCGACGTTCAGGAGCCTTTTCAGTATGCGATCCACGCCGCGAGCATTGCGTCGCCCATAATCTATCGGGCGAAGCCACTGCAGACCGTGGATGTGAATGTCTGGGGCCTGCGGCGCATGCTCGAGCTCGCACGGGCCCAGCGTGATCTCCGCGGATTCCTGTTCTTCAGTACGAGCGAGATCTACGGTGATCCCGATCCCGGGAATATTCCTACGCGTGAGGACTACCGCGGCTATGTCTCGTGCACGGGCCCGCGCGCGTGTTACGACGAATCGAAGCGCTTCGGCGAGACGCTCGCGGTGATCTATCATCAGGAGTTTGGATTTCCGATCCGCAGTGTGCGGCCATTCAATGTGTTCGGCGCCGGGCAGCGCACGGACGACGGACGCATCATCCCCGATCTTGTACGCGCCGCGGTGCGCGGTTCACCGCTCGTACTGCACTCCGATGGTCGCGCGACGCGATCGTTCTGTTACGTGAGCGACGCCTCCGCGGGGTTTCTGTTGGCAATGCTGCGCGGGAAGGCCGGCGAGGCATACAACATCGGCAACGCCCGTGAAGTGAGCATTCGCGATCTCGCCAATCTCGTGTCGTCGATCAGCGGCACGTCGGTGACGTTCGAGGTCAGCAAGGACCCGCATTACCTCACCGACAATCCGCAGCGGCGCTGTCCCGACCTCACGAAGTCACGCGCGGATCTTGGCTATCAGCCGAGCGTGACACTCGAAGACGGCGTTAGGCGCACGATCCGCTGGGCCAGCTCGATGGCCGAGAAGGGAGCGCAGTAATGCGCCTCGCTGTCATCGGCGGAGGTCCGGTTGGCCTCGTCAGTGGCACCGTGCTGGCGAGCGTCGGTCATCGCGTTGACGTCGTGGATATCGACACGTCCCGCGTCGAGCGGATCGCGCGGGGAGTGCCACCGTTTCACGAACCCGGGCTCGACGATTTGCTTCGCTCGGTTGTGGATTCGCACGCGCTCTCGGCGACAAAGGATCTGAATGAAGTGGTCCCGCGCGCCGACGTCGTTCTCATTTGCGTGGGCACGCCGTCGAATGGCGATGGCGCCGATCTCTCGGCGCTCAAATCCGCCAGCGCTGCGGTGGGGCGAGCGCTGCGCGGACTGACCGGGTATCGCGTCGTAGCGGTGAAGAGCACCGTACCGCCGGGGACGACGTCGAAGATCGTGGAGCCGATTCTACGCGCCGAGTCGGGACTCACGGACGCCTCGTTAGGCGTCGCCATGAACCCCGAGTTTTTG
>DASRIK010000701.1:0-5225 GCA_035650035.1 Burkholderiales bacterium
TCGTGTCCCAGGTGCTGCTCTCTTGGGGCCAGCTCGTCGAAGGCCATGGGACAGCGACGTTGCTGGTTCTGGGCCTGCTCCTCGCCGCCGGCATATACGCTTTTCGAGCCACCCGGCTGCGTGCGGCGATCGCGGACGCGCTCTGGAAGCTTCCCGGGCTCGGCGAGCGCATGAAAATCTACCAACTCGCCCGCTTCTATCGCACAATCGGCATGCTGCTGAAAGGCGGGGTGCCGCTCGTCACCACGCTCAAAATGGGTGCCGAGCTCCTGCATCCGGTGCTCCGCGCGCGGCTCGCCTCTGCGGGCCAGTCGATCAGCGAGGGCCGCAGCGTGTCGGAATCCCTGGACGCCAACGATCTCACCACGCCGGTGGCGCTCCGCATGCTCGCTGTGGGCGAGCAGAGCGGCAACATGGGTGAGATGATGGACCGCATCGCCTCATTTCACGACGAGGAAATCAGCCGCTGGGTGGAATGGTTCACACGTTTGTTCGAACCAATTCTCATGGCGGTGATCGGATTGCTGATCGGCGGCATCGTGATTCTGATGTACATGCCGATATTCGAACTCGCCGGAAGCCTCCAATGAAGAGCAGACGCCGCCAATGAACGACACGACTGTCATCGAACCTTTGCCCGATCAGCTTATCGCCGAGGCGAGGACGACGGCCGCCGCCGCGAAGCGCCGGCTGGTCGATGTGCTCGAGGAGCGCGTTGGGGCGACCCCCGATGTCTTCACGGCACGGCTGGGCGCGACGTTGCAACTACCCGTACTGCAGATGGACGAGCTCCGCGCGGCGCCCCCCGCGTTCGATATCGTGGCGTTCAACGAGTGTTCCCAGCACGGCTGCGCGCTCTTGAGAGGAACCGACGAGCTGTGGCTAGCGACCGACGATCCGTTCTCGGGCGAGCTTCAGGCCTGGGCCGAAGAGCGGGTCGGCAGTCCTTTCGTGTGGTGTGTCGTCCATCGCGGGGACCTGGTGGCGTTTCTCGCAAGTCACGAGGAAACGCTGCGCGCCCTCGACACGGTGAAGGCGGGCGCCGAGGCGAAAACGGCCGACACGGAATGGATCGAAGATCTTTCGCTCAAGGCGATCAGCGACGAACAGAGCGAAGTCGTGCGGCTCGTGCGATCGACGCTGCGCGACGCGCTCATGATCGGCGCGAGCGACGTTCATCTCGAAGCCGTTGCGAACGGCCTCGTCATCAAGTTTCGCATCGACGGCATCCTCTCGCAGATCAAGACGATCGCCGACGTCCAGCAGGCCGAGCAGACCATCGCTCGCATCAAGGTGCTCGCGGAGCTCGACATTACGGAGCGGCGCGTCCCTCAGGATGGGCGATTCAAAGGGCTCATTCGCGGCCGCCCGGTGGATTTCCGGGTGTCCGTTATGCCGAGCATTCATGGCGAAGACGCAGTCCTGAGGGTGCTCGACAAACAGGCACTCTACGAGACGACGCGCCAGCAGCTTTCGCTCGACAGCCTCGGCTTCGAAGCGTCGGACATCCAGGCGTTGCGGCGGCTCTCGCACGAGCCGTACGGCATGCTGCTCGTGACGGGTCCGACCGGCAGCGGCAAGACGACGACGCTTTACGCTGCGATCAGCGAGATCAACAACGGCCAGGACAAGATCGTCACGATCGAGGATCCCGTCGAGTATCAACTCGCGGGCGTGCTCCAAATCCCGGTGAACGAGAAGAA
Source organism: Burkholderiales bacterium (assembly GCA_035650035.1). Classification (GTDB taxonomy): domain Bacteria; phylum Pseudomonadota; class Gammaproteobacteria; order Burkholderiales; family SG8-41; genus JAQGMV01. The sequence goes on from DASRIK010000701.1 coordinate 1,704, forward strand.
AGGCCTTACGTTTTCACGGGGCCTGCGCTCGATTCTTCGGCACGATCCGGACAAGATCATGGTGGGCGAGATCCGCGATACCGACACCGCCAATATCGCGGTCCAGTCGGCGCTCACGGGTCACCTCGTCTTCACGACCGTCCACGCGAACAATGTTTTCGACGTGATCGGCCGCTTCATGCACATGAACGTCGATCTCTACAGCTTCGTGTCGGCGCTCAATGGAATACTCGCTCAACGCCTCGTGCGGCTCGTCTGCCCTAACTGCGCGGAAGACCACAAGCCGAGCGCCGAGCTGCTCATGGAATCGGGACTGTCCGCCCCCGAGGCTGCAACTTATCGATTCCGGATCGGACGCGGCTGCCGCGAGTGCCGTGGTTCCGGCTACAAGGGACGTCGCGCGATCGCCGAGCTGCTTATCCTGAACGACGAGATCCGCGAGCTCATCACGACGCGCGCCCCGACGAGACATATCAAGGACGCCGCCCACAAAAACGGCACGCGTTTTCTGCGACAAGCCGCGCTCGCGGCCGTACAGCGCGGCGAAACGTCGTTGCAAGAGATCAATCGTGTTACGTTTGTCGCGTGACCGGCTGCTGGTCGCGCTTGCGCCGACCGCGGTGTCGTGGGTGCGCCTGTCGGGCGGTTTCCGGCCACGCGCGGTTGCAAAGCGATGGGTCGAGGTTGCCGCGGAAGGGGGTGGCGAACCGTGGGGTGACGCAGTTGCCGTCCTGCGGCAGGAGGCCGAGCGGTTCCGCAGCGAGCGTGTAGCCGTCACGGTTGTCCTTTCGAATCATTTCGTGCGGTACACGGTCGTGCCGCCGCTCGGTAACACCGGCAGCCGCGACGAAGCGCTTGCGCTTGCGCGCTTTCACTTCTCGAAAATACATGGCGACCGCGCGGCCACGTGGGACGTGCGGCTTGCCGCGCCCGCATCCAGCCATCCCACACTCGCAAGCGCCATCGATTCCGCGCTGCTCGACTCGCTGAAAGCGTGTTTCCCGCGTGACGGCGCAGCACGCCTCGTGTCGGTCCAGCCTTATACGATGGCCGCCTTCAATTTCTGGCGCCACAGGATCGGCAAGGACGGCGCGTGGCTTCTGCTGGTCGAGCCCGGCACTGCGTGCCTCGCGATGCTGGCAGGAAACGAGTGGGCGACGATACAAAGCGTGAAAAGCGGCTATGCGTCTTCGGATAGCTGGCCTGCGCTGCTCGAGCGCGAAAAACATCGCGTCAACGGCCCCAGTGTTCCGAAAACCGTCCTTACCCGCTCGATGCTGGATACTTCGAGTGCGCTCGGCGCGCGCAGGGACTGGCATTTCATCGAGCTCGACCCACCTGCAGTCCCGGGAATCGAAGAAAAAGAGCTCGAGCCTTACGCCATGGCATTGCACGCCGCATGAAGCCGCGCCGGCTCGATCTCGACCACTTCGCTCCACCGCGGCGGCCGCGCTGGCTGGGTTTTCTCCTGCTCGCCGCAGCCGCGATCGTTGCCGGTGAAGTGACGCAGCAGTACCGCGAAGCGCAGCTCGCGCTCGAACGCCAGCAGGCCGTGCAGGGCATGCTGAACGTGCAGCGGCCTGCCGCCAAAAGCATCCCCAAAGCGCGACTCGACGAGCAGGTCAGAAATGCCGAGGCGGTGGTGCGTCAGTTGACGCTTCCGTGGGGGCGGCTCATCGAAACCCTCGAAACCACCGGCACGAAAGACATCGCCATACTTCAGCTCCAACCCGACGCCCAGCAACGCGTGCTTCGCATCACCGCGGAAGCGCGCAACCAGGAGGCGATGGTCGAATACCTGCGGCGCCTCTCCGAAGTGCCGGGGTTCGCTTACGTGCATCTGCTCAATCACCAGGTGCAGCAGGAAAATCCGCAGCGTCCGATCCAGTTCGCTGCGCAGGCTTCGTTCAGGTCGCTGCAATGAGAGCCCTCAGAAATCTGGTGGAGACGCTCGGCGCGGCGGGCGTGCTCGGGATCGGCGTGCTGCTTTTCTGCGCGCTCTTCTACTTCTCGGGCGTGCGGCCGCTCGAACGCGAAGTCGAAGCTCAGCAGGCAGCGGCGGAGCGCCTGAAGACGCGCGCTCCCATGCAGCTCGTCGGCACGCGCGACCGGGGCGAAGAACTGCGGCGCTTCTACGCGCTTTTCCCGACGGTCGATCAACTGCCGAAGGAGCTCGACCGCATCTACGCGATCGCGCGTGCCGTCGATCTTCAGGTGCATCAGGGCGAGTACCGCCTGGAGGCCCGGGGCAACGGCCTCGTCGCATACCGCGCGACTTTCCCGATCCGCGGCACGTATTCGCAGATCCGCGAGTTCGTGGGCACGACGCTGAAGGAAATGTCGACGGCGTCGCTCGACACGCTCCGCTTCGAACGCAAGAAAGCAGGCGACACTCAGCTCGAAGCGCAGGTGCGCTTTACCATTCACTTCCGGCCCGACGGCGAAGAAGCTCCGCGCGCCCAGGGCGAACCCGAAGAGGCACGATGAGACTCCGAACCCTATCCTGGCTGTTTGCCGCGCTCTTTGCCGTGATGACGCCCGGCTGCGCCTACGAACAGATATTCAGCGATCCGGTCCTCAAGCAGGCGCGCAAGCTCTTCGATGAGGGACAAGGCGAACAGGCGCTCGCGATGCTCGAAAAGGCGATGCTCGACAGGCCTGAACAATACGTCTACCGCACGGAATACGTGCGACAGCGCGACATGATGGTGATGCGGTGGCTCGCGCAAGCCGAAGCTTTGCTGCTCGGCGGGCAGCACGATCTTGCGCGCGAGCTCTATCGTCGCGTCCAGAAATACGATCCTCAAAACGCGCGAGCGCGCACCGGCCTCGCGCAAACCGAAGCTGATATCCGCCACCGCAGGCTCATTGCGGAAGCGGAAAAGCTCGTGGGAGAAAACAAGTTTCGCGAGGCTGAAGACGCTCTGCGGCCGGTCCTCGTCGAGAATCCGCAGAACCGCGACGCGCGCCGTCTGCAGCGTGCAATCGAAGAGAAAACCGTGACGCCCGCGATCGCCACGCCGCGCCTTACGGCATCGGCGCTGAAGCCGCTCACGCTCGAGCTTCGCGACGTGCCGCTCCGCACGATTTTCGACGTGATCTCGCGCGCGATCGGCGTGAACTTCGTATTCGACAAGGACGTGCGGACGGACCAGCGGACGGGGCTCGCGATCCACGATACGCCGGCGGAAGAGGTGATCCGGCTCCTCCTCGCGACCAATCAGCTCGAGCGGAAGATCGTCAACGATCGCACGCTGCTCATTTTCCCGAACACGCCCCAGAAATTGCGCGAATACCAGGAGCTCGTCGTGAAAAGCTTCTACCTCGCGAACGCCGACGTCAGGCAGACGGCGAACATGGTGCGCACGCTCGTGAAGACGCGCGACATCTTCATCGACGAGAAGCTGAACCTGCTCGTCATGCGCGACACGCCCGAGGCGATCCGCCTGGCCGAGAAGCTGATCGCCGCGCACGACCTGGCCGAGCCCGAGGTCATGCTCGAGGTCGAGGTGGTCGAGATCA
>DASRIK010000702.1:0-2160 GCA_035650035.1 Burkholderiales bacterium
CCACTGGAAGAGTCGCCGAAACGCGTCGAGCCGCTCGAAGGCTTCGAGTCGATTCGGCCCAACAATCGACGTCGGATTCCTGAGCGTGTGTTGTTGGTAGAACTTGAAGACGTCAATCGTGGCTCGCGCCTTCGCCCACTCGTCCAGGTTCTCGAACAGCCGCAGCATGTCGGACGTGCCCGGGCCCGGCGCGAACCAGACCTGGCGCCGAAATGGCAGCTGTGCTCCATCAGTCGGGCACAAACAGCTCGCCACGAGCACGGCGGCCATCAGCAGCCGGCGCATGCTCTGATTATGCGCCAGACGGCACTGCCCTTATGCCGTCGATGCTCAGTACCGCCACGAACGCAGATCTGCTCCCGGCGGCGCGGTCTTTCGCGCGCGCTCTACAAAGCGCGGAATGAACATCTGGTGATAGCGCAACCGCGAGTAGGCGTTGGCGCGTGTCGGGTCACCGTTCCAGCAGTGTTCGGCGCGATCGCCATACCGCACTTCCCCTCCGTACGGGGGACTGTTCGTTGATTTGAGGAAATCTTCGACGAGATACACCGCGTTATTCAGATAGTAGTTGTCCATGTCGCCGACGTAGATATGCAGTTTGCCCTCGAGCTTGCGCCCCAGCCCGCGGTCCCAGTCGCGGCGCAGAATCCACGAGAGGTCGTAATGTTCTTTCCAGTACTCCGCCACCTTCCGATCAATCACGCCTGTCCGCTTGTCCCAGATTCGCGCGGGATAGCCATCCGGTCCCTGTGGTGAGTAGACGGCTTCCCAGATGTCCCATTGCTGGCCGCTGCGGGTCTTTGTTCCCAGCACCAGCTCCAGCCGATTCATCTGCTCCAGCGTGACCTGGATGTGTCCGAGGTAGTTGCGGTGCCCGGGCCGCGCAACTTTCATGAACGGTCCCTCGGCCCAGTAGGCGTTCGTATCCTTGTAAAGATCAACGACCGTGAACGCGCGGAAGTCGATGGGATCCGGGCACGCGACGTATGCCGCGTTGAAGTCGTCAGGGTAGAACATCTGCGCGGCCATGGCTTCCCAGCCACCGGTAGAGCCGCCGTAGGTCGCCCTCGCCCAGCCCGCGCCGATGCCGCGGAACTGCGCCTCGATATGAGGAACGAGCTCCTTCATGATCGCGTCACCGTACGGCCCCAGGTTCGCGGAGTTCACCGCGTACGAGTCGTCGTAGTACGGGTTGGCGTGCTGTATTTCGATCGCCAGCACGCGTGGAAACGTCGGCGCGGTCCACTCCTTGAAGAAGTCGTACGCCGCCTGTTGCTGAATCCGGTTGTAGCAGTCGAGCTGAAAGCGCGCGCTGTGCTCGCACGGTACGGCTGGATCGGGCGGCGTTTCGCGCCAGTTGCCGAAGTCACTGGGAAAGTGTCCATGGTTGATGACCAGTGGGTAGCGCGCGTTCGGGTGCGTCTCGAATCCTTCCGGCAGTAGAACGTGCGCGCCGAGGAACATGTCTCGTCCCCAGAACTTCGACAGCAGGTCGCTGCGAATGCGAACGTGCTTGACGTACTTCGTGTCGGCCGGTTCCTTGACGGGTGGGATGATGCGATCGAGGTCCAGTCGAATGAGCGCGCCGGCTGCTCCGTTCCATTTCAGCTTCTGAGGCGCGCTGTAGATATTCCCTGGAGCGCGATTCCACTGCTGTCCTTCGCCGCGATCCATCGGCAGCTTGACCGTGTGCCCGGTCGATAATCGGAAGGTTTCGTATTTGTGCAGCAGCCCCTGGACGGTGTACTCGCCAGGCGCGAGCTCGGACAGTGACTCGAGCGGATATCCGAGCACGCGGCCATCGAATGATCGCTCCTCGCCCGCCTTCAGTCCCTCGACGTCGATGCCAAAGACTTGCGCGGAGGAGAGGCTCGTGCCGTCCACCTGAAGGCGGGGCTCACGCGAAGCGTCCTTCGCCAGAATGAGCAGGAGCCGCCCATCGAGCGGCTGCGGGGCGGCCGTCGGGGCCACGCGAACGACAATGCTCCCGCCGTTTTGCGCGAAGCTCACCGGCGTGTCCGTTGACACCGCGCAGATCATCAGCAGCGCGCAGAACACGCAGATGCGAGGACGAGCCATCGAGATCTCCTGTCGTCGTGTGTCGCCGGAGTATAGCCGCTCTGGCTATCGGGTCAGATCCTTGTGCTCGAAACGGACGAC
>DASRIK010000703.1:0-4899 GCA_035650035.1 Burkholderiales bacterium
CCGCCCGCCGCCTTTGCCGCCGACCTGTTGGGCGACATGATTCACGAGCTCGCCCGCCTTGACCTTGCCGACGAGGTCGGGTGTCACGCCCGCGATCAAAGACACTTTACCGTTGTTCGCCGCCGCGAGCACGACCGCGGCCGACTTGAGCTTGTCCTTGAGTTTGTCGACCGCTTCGCGCAAACCTTTCGCGTCCGCGCCTTCGAGCGAGGCCGCGAGGACCTTTACGCCTTTCACGTCGATCGCCCGATCCGCAAGCTCGTCACCCTGGCTCGATGCGAGCTTCGACTTCAGCCGCGAAAGCTCTTTTTCGAGCGTCCTGACGTTGTCCATGATCTGCGAGATTTTCGCGCCGACCTCGTGAGGCGAAGTCTTGAGCGCCGAGGCGGCTTCGCCGAGCTTCTCTTCCTGCTGCTGGACCCATTCGAGCGCGCCGGGACCCGTGACCGCCTCGACGCGCCGCACGCCCGCCGCGATGCCCGTTTCGCCAACGATCTTGAAGAAGCCGATGTCGCCGGTGCGCCTGACATGCGTGCCGCCGCAAAGCTCGGTCGAGAACTCGCCCATGCGGATGACGCGCACTTCATCGCCGTATTTTTCGCCGAAGAGCGCCATCGCACCCGACTTGATCGCTTCGTCGTGTTTCATGATGCGCGCCGAGACTTCGTGGTTGCGCCGGATCTCGTCGTTCACCAGGCGCTCCACTTCGCGGATCTGCGCCGGCGTCATCGGCTCGTTATGCGAGAAGTCGAAACGCGTGCGCTGCGCATCGACGAGCGAACCTTTCTGCTGCACATGCGAACCGAGCACCTTGCGAAGCGCGGCGTGCATGAGATGCGTCGCGGAATGGTTCCACGCAGCACGGGCGCGCGCGACCGTGTCGACGTGCGCACTGACGCGATCGCCGACGCGGAGGCGCCCGGTCTTCAGGCGCCCTTTGTGGCCATACACTTCCGCCTGGATTTTCTGGGTGTCGTCGACGATGAACGTGCCGCCCGGCGCGACGAGCTCGCCGCGGTCGCCCACCTGACCGCCGGACTCGGCGTAGAACGGCGTGCGGTCGAGCACGACCACGGCGTCTTCGCCCGCAAGGATTTCATCGGTCTGCGTGCCTTCCCTGTAGAGCGCCACGACATTCGCATCGATCGAGAGGTACTCGTAACCGTGGAATTCGGTCGCGCGCCCGCTGTAATCGACCGCCTGAGCCGCGCTGAAGCGTGATGCCGCGCGCGCCCGTTCGCGCTGGCGCTGCATCGCTTCCTCGAAGCCTGCGTAGTCGACGCGCACCCCGCGCTCGCGGGCGATGTCCGCCGTGAGATCGACCGGGAAGCCATACGTGTCGTAGAGCTGGAAAACGGTCTCGCCATCCAGCATCTTGTCTTCGCGGGTAAGCGCGCCTTCGAGAACCCTCATCCCGTTCTCGAGCGTTTCCGCGAAGCGCTCTTCTTCCTGCTTGAGGATTTGCGCCACTCTTTCCTGCGCGCTCACGAGCTCCGGATACGCGTCGCCCATCGCTTTCGCGAGGTCCGGCACGAGCTTGTGAAAGAAAGGCTTCGTCCGGCCGAGCTTGTAGCCGTGGCGAATCGCGCGGCGGATGATCCGCCGCAGCACGTAGCCGCGCCCCTCGTTACTCGGAATGACGCCGTCTACGATCAGGAATGCAGTCGCCCGGATGTGATCCGCGATCACCTTGAGCGAGTTGCTTTCGAGATCTTTCGCGCCGGTTTCCCGCGCTGCCGCCTTGATGAGATCCTGAAAGAGATCGATCTCGTAGTTCGAGTGCATGCCCTGCAGCACCGCGGCGATCCGCTCGAGACCCATGCCGGTATCGACTGAAGGCCGCGGCAACGGGTGCAGCACGCCTTTCTCGTCCCGGTTGAATTGCATGAAGACGAGATTCCAGATCTCGATATAGCGATCGCCGTCGGCATCGGGAGAGCCGGGCGGGCCGCCGGCAACTTCCGATCCGTGATCGTAGAAAATCTCGCTGCACGGCCCGCAAGGACCGGTATCGGCCATCTGCCAGAAGTTGTCGCTCTGGTACTTGCCGGCGCCGGGCTTGTCGCCGATACGCACGCAGCGGTCCGCCGGAACGCCGATCTCTCTCGTCCAGATCTCGTAGGCTTCGTCGTCCTCATGGTACACCGTCGTCCAGAGGCGTTCTTTCGGCAGCCCGTAAACCTCTGTCAGGAGCTCCCACGCGAAACGGATCGCGTCCCGCTTGAAGTAGTCGCCGAAGCTGAAGTTGCCCAGCATCTCGAAGAACGTATGGTGACGCGCGGTGTAGCCCACGTTTTCGAGGTCATTGTGCTTGCCGCCGGCGCGCACGCAGCGCTGGGCCGTTGTCGCCCGCACGTAGGGGCGCTTTTCCTGGCCCAGAAACACGTCCTTGAACTGCACCATGCCCGAATTCGTGAAAAGCAACGTCGGATCGTTGCCGGGCACGAGCGGGCTCGAGGGCACGATCGTGTGCCCCTTGCTCTCGAAGTACTGGAGAAACCTGCTGCGGATTTCGCTGCTTTTCATGTGGGCACGGCAGACTCAAAGCTGCCAAAAATGCGGAAAAACAAGGATTTTAGCGCGCGCAGGGGGCCTGCGCGAGCGCGGGTCATTCGACCTTCACACCTGCGGCTTTGACGATTTTCGCCCAGCGCGCGACATCCTCGCGCACCATGCGCGCGAACGAGGCACCCGCGGTGCCGTTCGGCTCGGCCCCGAGGTTCAGCAGCCGGGTGCGGACGTCGGGTGCCCTGAGCGCTTCGCCGTATTCCTTCGCGAGGCGCTCTATCACCGCCGCCGGAACGCCGGCCGGCGCGGATATGCCCACCCAAACGGACACGTCGAGGCCTTTTACACCGGCTTCCGCGAACGTCGGCACGTCCTGCATCGCGAGTGAGCGTTTGGGCGCCGTTACGGCGAGCGCCTTCAGCCGTCCGGAAGCCGTGTAAGGCTGCACCGAGGCGGTAGAGGTGAACAGCGCATCGATCTGCCGCGCAAGCAGCTCGTTCATCGCGGGCGCGGCGCCTTTGTATGGAATGTGCGCGACGTCGGCGCCGGTCACCTGCTTGAACAGCTCGATGGTGAGGTGGGTATACGTAGCATTGCCTGTCGAGGCGACGTTCACTTTGCCTTTGTTGGCGTGGGTGTAAGCGACGAAGTCTTTCACGCTCGAGACCGGGACGCCGGGGTGCACGACCAGCGCGAGCGGCGTATCGGTGAGGTGAATGATGTGGACGAAGCTCTTGATCGGGTCGTAGCCCGCTTTCGCGTGAAGCGCCGGGGCGATTGCCATCTGCGCGCCCGTCGAGAGCAGCAGCGTATAGCCGTCAGGGCTTGCGCGCGCAGCTTCCTGGGTCGCGATGAGCCCGCCCGATCCCGGCCGATTATCGACGACGATGTTCTGGCCGACACCGTGCTGCACCGGTATCGAGACAAGCCGCGCAGTGATGTCCTGCGAGCCACCGGGCGTAAACGGAACCAGCAGACGAATGGGCCGGGAGGGATAGGGCTTAGCCTGCTCTCTATCCGCAGCGCTCGTATGGCCCGCCGACACGACCGACGCCAGCACCACTGCGATGACCGCGATTGCGTGAATGACCAACACTACGTCCCTTCGTCTTCGCGGCGGCTGCGGCCGGCTGCGACCCGCATCGCCACTTCCAGGCTGAACCCACGGGATTGCAGAAAACGCACCTGCCGCGCCTGCTCCGCCGGTGTTGCGCCTGCGCTGCGGTATTTCCGCGCCCATACGGAGCGCGCGGCCTGAAGCTCGGTGTCCCGCAGCGACTGGAGAGCGGGCGCGATCAGCGCTTCCGAAACGCCTCGCTGCAGGAGCGCCTGCCGGATGCGGCCCGGACCGAAGCGTCCGGCTTTCGTATGCAGCACCTGTTCGACGACGCGCGCTTCGGAAAGCCAGCCGCGGGCGGTGAAGTCGTCGAGCAGCGCTTCGAGCTCGGCGGGATCCGCGACGTGCGGCTCGAGCTTGGCCGCAAGCTCGCGGCGGGTGTGGTCCCGCCGCGCGAGCAGCCGAAGCCCCCGCGCAGCGGCCGTTGCCGGCTTCGAGCCCCTAGGCTTCGACCGTCGCGGGGGTTGCACCTTCCACGCCGAGCACGGCCCGGATCTTCGACTCGATTTCCTGCGCGACCTCGGCGTGCTCCTTCAGGTACTCGCGTACGTTGTCCTTACCCTGGCCGATGCGGTCCTTGCCATAGGTGTACCACGCGCCCGATTTCTCGATGATCCTGTGCGTGACGCCGAGCTCGATGATCTCGCCTTCGCGCGAGATGCCTTCGCCGTAGAGGATGTCGAATTCGGCGTTTCTGAATGGCGGGGCGACCTTGTTCTTGACGACTTTCGCGCGCGTCTCGGACCCGATGACCTCCTCGCCTTTCTTGATCGAGCCGACGCGGCGGATGTCGATGCGGACGGACGCGTAGAACTTGAGCGCATTGCCGCCTGTGGTCGTTTCCGGATTGCCGAACATGACCCCGATTTTCATGCGGATCTGGTTGATGAAGATGACCAGCGTGTTCGAGCGCTTGATGTTCGCCGTCAGCTTCCGCAGCGCCTGCGACATGAGCCGCGCCTGCAAGCCCATTTGCGGCTCGCCCATTTCGCCCTCGATCTCCGCTTTCGGCACGAGCGCCGCGACCGAGTCCACGACGACCACGTCGACCGAGCCCGATCGCACCAGCATGTCCGCGATCTCGAGCGCCTGCTCCCCGTTGTCCGGTTGGGAAATCAGTAATTGCTCGATGTCGACCCCGAGCTTCGCCGCGTACTGCGGGTCGAGCGCGTGCTCGGCATCGATGAACGCGGCCGTCCCGCCCAGCTTCTGCATTTCCGCGATGACGGAGAGCGTAAGAGTCGTCTTGCCGGAGGATTCCGGCCCGTAGATTT